>CAXTDO010000554.1:0-4995 GCA_964242315.1 uncultured Flavihumibacter sp. | reverse complement strand
ATGTATTGCAATAATTTGTCGCATCAGCACCGGCAACAAATGGCAGTGGATGATATACGCTTTCATATGCATGTATGCCATTCTGATACCCAGCATTAGAGGATTGCATTCCAATCTTAAATACGTCTTGCTTTGTAGTATTTTATGGTGGAGCATCCTGGAGCATTTGTTCTTTAAAAACAGCAACTGGTTTAATGATATGATAACGCTTGATAAAAAAATAACCTCGAAGTATTATTATTTTCCCGACCATGATAACATGATGCACTGGCAATTACTGCATCGTTTTGATGACAAGACATTTGCCTTTTATAATCTTGAAAAACATCCCTTCAAAATTTTTAAACTGTACTATCAGCATGTTGATACGGTTTCTTTTCATCCGGGCTGGCTCATTGTCAACAAGTCGTATACGGTAAGGTCACCAAAGTTTTTACATAGCATTGATTCTCTTCAAAAAGCGCCCAATGTTACTCAGATGAGTGAAGGTGATATGAGTGCCTTATTGATAGATAGCCCTGAAAAATTATCGTACGTTACCACTTTGATTTATAATGATGTGAATTGAATAAGGCTTGCACTGCATGGTAGTGGTTTTTAACCGCAGAGGGGCAACACGAATTTTATTAAGGTTATCTTTATTAAGCTTAATAGTAGGTTTAAGCATATCACTGTGTAATTCGAAATGCTACATGCGGTTAACTCAGGGGCTGACTAAGAAGGCCTGAAAGGCCGAAATATCTCAGCGATGGGCAACGCCCATCGATTACAAGCACGGACGTTAAAGCCCTGCCGGGGCGGTATACTAACGAGTGATGATTATTAACGGTCAATATGCCAGCCTTTCAGGCCTTTGTTGCAGCTACATGTTGTCGATGGGCGTTGTCCATCGCTGAGATATTTCGGCCTTTCAGGCCGTTTTGGTGATCTTCGAAATATGGGTTAAACGGTCTTCGCGACAGCAATCCTGAATGGCAATAACCAATATTGCGTGACATATGGCACTTTACGGACTCTTATCTTTTCCTACCGATATTTCGTGCCTAACGGCACTACACTTAACTTAACACTATTCTCTGTTCTTTCCACGGTTAAACGACAACCTATAGTATCCCCATCTCCATATCAGGTTCTATGGCATCGATTTGCGAGTGATCGGCAAATTGTTTTATTTCTTTGCCGCTTATTTTCGCACTGAAAATTTTATTACCCATTATGAAATTGCCTTTATCTTTCAATGCCGGCGGTAGATTCTCATCCTTTAAGGTGATGAGTACCGAGTAATCGTTATCAGGATTCTTTGAAATTTTTTCATTCAATTCTTCAGGTATCGTTGCCATAATAAAGAAATTAAAAGACAGGTCCCGAGCGGACCTGCCTTGTTAAAGAATAAAAATGCCATTACAAAGTAGCCTTATCGCAGTTTATTAATCCGGAACCATAAGCGATATCGTACCCTGCCAGGCCCAGGTCGGTAGCTGTGCTCATCAGCTTCAGTTTTACAGCAGCCGGACTGATACCAGGGAACCGTTGTTTTATTAAAGCCGCAGCACCGGCCACTGTTGGTGTTGCCATACTGGTTCCACTCTTGCTGGCATATCCTCCACCGGGAACGGTAGAAATAATGCTCACACCCGGAGCTGATACGCTCACCTGGTTCCATAAGGCAACCTGACCTCCGCGGCTTGAAAAGGACGCGATTATCCTGTTCATATCCACCGCGGCTACCGCGATAGGACTGGCGTTGGGAACGCCTGTTGTTATTGAGTTAGCCGGCGCGTTTACCCACGGAAAAGCAGTTCCGAAAGAGTTGCCTGCTGCCATCACCACTACAGTACCTCTGTCCTGCAATCTTCTAACAGCCTGTGCATAGGCTACAAAAGGTGCATTAAGACCGCCCAGGCTCATACTTACCACATGCATTCCATTTACAGCCGCCCAATCCATTCCTGAAATAATTGAGGAAGAACTGCCACTGCCAGCATCCGATAGAACCTTCACCGCATAAAAGCTGCAATTAGGTGCAACACCCACTACCCCTATGCTGTTATTTCGTGCACCTGCCGTGCCCGAGCAGTGTGTGCCATGGCTGTTTCCATCGTTAAAGCTTACTACACCCGGCACAAAGCTGATACCGCCGGATATCGGATTGAGGTCTGGGTGCGCTGCTATGCCGGTATCCAGTACCGCTACTCTGATACCAGCACCAGTTATACCCCTTGCCCAGGCACCGGGCGCTTTCACCATTGCAATATTCCAGGGTGTTGGTTGAAGCGCCAATGCACCGGGATCGGCGAGAACCGGATTAAAGGCGGGCGGTTGTGATGGAGATATCTGATTTAACCTGTCTAAAATTTGCTGCCTTCCTTCCTGCAACCCGCGTTGGTATGCCTCTGTTATGCCATGCCCATTACTGGCTACCTCTTGTTGTGTATCCACAGCATAATCCTGCATCTCCAGAATATGCATTTCAACGTCTTCCTCTACCGCAACAATGCCTTTTGTTTCTTTTAATTTTTTTACCTGGCCTTCATCAAGACTTGCCGAAGTGATACCTATGTTTGGGTATTCCAGGATATGATGATCCTGCGCAATTGCATCGGTTGCAAGAAAATTAATTCCTCTTTTAACATTGTCGATGGGAAGATTCAGAATTTCGGCAACAGGCGACATGCTATCAGTTGTTTCTGAGTGTGTGACAAGATACCTTTTTTTGTTTTGCATAAAATTGAATTTTAAATTAGAAAACAGGTTATGAATATCTATGAAATAAGCATAGGAATGTAGCCTTAATACATTCAAACTAGCAACAGGAATGTATCAGGTATAGTTTGTCCAATAGATTACCTGCTATCCTGAACAACCGTTCAGGTATAGCAGACGATCTGACAATTTTATATTAAAGGGCAGGTTAAAATGATACAACTAACCAATAATTGTATCCAGGCACGAATAGTTGAGTACGGGAGTGTTAAGAGTGCAGCGCGTCGTAAAGATGAAATGGAATCAGGCGGATTCATTTCATTGTTGTAATACTGAAACAGCAGATAAAGATAAATCAAGTATTTGTTATTGTCAATAGCAAAATAAAAAAACTATTGTCGTGTCAAACATTAAATGTCACATGAATGCTATCAGCTATCAGCAGATCAAATTTGATAAGCTTTCTTCCTGATAGCTGGCAACTGATAGCTCAATAACAGAGGCGTTGGAATAAGTTTTGAAAATGCTTAATAATTTACAAAGTGTATCTTCCTAAACGTTTCTTTCTTTTAATTCATCTAAAATTTTCAGGTGCTCATAGAAAGTAATTTCATTGCCATTTAACTTTCCTATCTTCTTAAATGGAATATCTTCTACTCCTTCAATTTCGATAAAAACTTCCATGTGTTGACAACCTATAACCGCTCCTGCCTTAATCATTTTGAATTTTAAAGCGTCATTTGGTATCTCAGCGCAGATAGTGAAAGAATCAGATGTTTCCAGTTCATCAAGAGCTACAAGAAATTTCACAACAGATAGTTGAGCTCCGGTTGAAGCAACATAAAAATCCTTAATTCGTCCGTATAACATAAATCTTAATTTAACAAATAACGTACATATTGCTTCTATTTAACTCAATAACCGTGCTCTTATTGCATTTGTTACTGCTTATGAAGTTTTAGAACAGTTAATTAAAACGCTTTCTTCGGCGCTACGATGGCTTCGGCTTTTTCTACCTGCCTTGTATATTCGACGATTGTTTTGGAAACTACTTCAATATTTTCCTGTGCTTCTTTCCAGTTGCGTTGTTCTATTGCTTCACGAATACCAGGCAATGTTTTTACACCATATCCCGTATAATATCCCGGCGCGTATATCTGGTGTTTATACCATTCTCTTCTTGGCAAACCCTTGTCCTGTGTGAGGCTTCTCTCGGCTTTATACAGGATTTCATTCAGTTGTTTTTGTTTATCGGCAGGTAATTGCATAGAAGCCGCATAGGATTTCTGAAATTGTTCCGCGTTTTCTTTCAGGCGCGCCATAGAATTTTCCAGCTCGCTGAAATTTAAATACGGCACTACATCCTTACCCGTAGGAGACCTGTATTGTATTTTGGGATCTTTAGCAAGGTCGAATAATTTATCGCTGATCATTTTGTTTTCTGTCTCCGTTTCAAGTCGGGTGTTTTCCAGCAGCGTTTTTACTTCAGTAACATAATCCAATACCGTTTTGGTAAAGCTGCTGAAGTCGATGGGCAGTACATCCGCATTGGCCATTCTCATCATGATACGCCCGGATGTTTGCGATAGTGCCTTGCCATACTGATAACCGGGGTCGCCAAATCTTGTATAATAATCATATGAATCATATATGGAATGATATTGACCGCCAACGCCCTCACCGCCAAAGCCAAGATTCATAGATGCAATTCCCAGGTACTGCAGAAAGCCGGAGTAATCTGATCCGGCGCCTAACGCACCCAGCTTAATGTTTTTATTGCCTATTGCTTTTGCCCTGCCGGCTCCATCTGCCGACACAACAGTCCGGGCATAACGCCTTTCTTTTACAGTCACTCCGGTTTGAGGGTCCATAACATCACCGGCAATTTCATTAAAAAACGGCTCCAGCGTATGTGAACCGGCAGCATTTACAAAACCTCTTGAGTTGCCATCAGTATTTAAATAAAAAACCGCCTTTTGTTTCAACTCTGCCTGGTGATCTTCGGCCCATTCTGTGGAACCGAGTAAAGCCGGCTCTTCTCCATCCCAGGCGCAGTATACCAGTGTACGTTTCAGTTTATATCCCTTTTTTACAAGTTCGGCAATGCCTCTTGCTTCATCCAGTTCAGACACCATACCACTCAGCGGATCGGCAGCGCCATTTACCCAGCCGTCGTGGTGGTTGCCTCTCATGATCCTTTTGTCAGGAGATTTTTTTCTCTTTGATTTGGCAATCACATCATACATAGGTTTCTGATCCCAGTTCAACTGCAGTTTTATATCCACTTTATCT
>CAXTDO010000553.1:4184-4996 GCA_964242315.1 uncultured Flavihumibacter sp. | reverse complement strand
GGAAACCCTCTGCGCCCTCTGCGTTTCCTCCTCTGCGACCTCTGTGGTAAAAAAATGCCGATGGCTTTTAAAACCAGCTTCCGAGAAATGCCTTGTTCACATTCTCTGCCGGAATCCTTCTTTTTCTTTTTGCTACCACGTATTGATGATGAAACGCCGTAAATATCATCAGAAACATGAAAATGATTGTTAATGGTGGAATACCCAGCATCGAAATCCATTTACCGCCAAACAAGGAACGCATCGGCCTTCTTAAACGTTCGGCTATCAGGTACATACCCGGAACAATTACAAGCGTCATAAAAAATGCGATGGTTAACCCGAAGATAATGGTCCATGCCAATGGCGCCCAGAACGTCTGACTGTCTCCACCAAAGAAAATATGGGGATCGAGCTCGGAGAACATGGTGATAAAGTTGATGTTGAATCCGATGGCCAGGGGAATCAATCCAAGTATTGCAGCGATCGCTGTAAGCATAACCGGAATGATACGTGTCTTTCCTGCTTTAATAACAGCTTCTTTGGTCTTCATACCCCTGCCTCGCAATTCGTCTGCGAATTCAATAACGAGAATACCATTTTTGATAACGATACCTGCCAGTCCGATGATACCTACACCGGTCATTACTACGGAAACCGTCATTCCTGTTAAAGAAAACCCAAGCATCACCCCAATAATGCTGAAAATGATTTCAGTAAGAATGATCACTGATTTACTCACTGAATTAAATTGAAGCACCAGGATAAACAAGATCAATGCAAGTGCTATAATAAGAGCTTTTAACAGGAAAGCGCCTGTTTCTGCCTGCTGT
>CAXTDO010000553.1:0-4174 GCA_964242315.1 uncultured Flavihumibacter sp. | reverse complement strand
GAAAAGAATCTCCGTTAAAATGATCACCGACTTGGATACAGAATTGAACTGTAACACCAGCGTCAATAAAATCACCATCAAGGCTATCACCAGCGCTTTTCCTAAAAAGGCAACGGTTTCTGCCTGCTGTGCACCTTCACCTGTTTGTGTGATGGTTACACCATCTGCTGTATTCGGAAAATTGCTTATGGCCGTTTTCAGCTCGGCATTGATGGCGGTAGGCGTGTAGCCGGTCAACACGTTTGAATACAATGTAATTACCCTCTTTACATTTTTACGCTTTATGCTTCCGAAAGTGCTTGTATAATCAACCTTTGTTAAAGAGCTGATCGGCACTTTTTTTACGAGCCCGGTAGAAATGTCGCGGAAAACAACGCGCATATTTAACAGGTCGGCAAGACTGTTTCGCTGCATCTCATTATTACGAAGCTGGATCTTATATTCTTCCTCACCATCTTTAATTTTAGAAACCTCTCTTCCAAACAATGCCGTACGTATCTGCATGCCGATTTGAGAAGTGGATACTCCTTCAATCATGGCACGCTCACGATCTAGCAATAGCGTAATTTCAGGGTTGGTAAGATCCACGTCCATTTTCAGTTCTTCGATACCACTTACCTGTATGGAATCAAGGTAGTTTTTCAGGCTTACAGCCGTTTTAGTAAGCTTGTCGAAATCTTCACTGCTTACCTCAATATTTACCGGAGGCTCGGTAGGCGGTCCGCTTTGTTCCTGATCTACAGAAATGATAGCGCCAGGGATACCCTTAATTGCCTGGCGGATAGAATCCAGGTATGGTTTGGTAGAAGTGCCATGCCTTTTTTCAAATTCAACGAATGATACCTGCACCCGGCCCAATTCAGGCCTTGTACTTCTGTCGCCACTGCTTGGGTCGTTGGCGCCGATAGCCACATTCGATATTACGCTTTCTACTACCGGGTTGGGTTTTCCGTTTTCCATGCCCAATACCCTGGATACTCTATTTTCAAGATTCTTTGTAACCGAATCGGTAAAGTCAACCGAGGTGCCTACCGGCAGTTTAAGGTACACGTATATGAAGTTAGGATCACCTTTGGGAAAGAAAACAATGGGCACCCTGTTAGATGTTACGCTTGCCATAAAGATGGCCAGAGAAACAAAGAACAATCCGATAATCCCCAACAGCAACCATACAGGCCTCCATCCCTTCAATGCCCAACGCAACAGGGTTTCGTAATGATTCATGATCCAGGGTAATGCCCTGTTCTGGAAACCATGGATAAGATTTTCAAAAACAAAACGGTTTAACAACACCAGTATCATAAAAAAGATGAGCAGGTTGCCAAGGAAAGTAACTCCTGCTACATCGAAAATAATTCCGACAACCAAAACGATCCAGAACAACGGCTTTTTGAAGATGGCCCATTTTGAAACTTTTCCTTCCTCGTCAGGATGGTTCATAAAGTCTACCGCGAAAACAGGGTTCATGATAAAAGCTACGATCAATGAAGCGCTCAATGTAAAAATGAGCATGGTAGGAAGGTAGATCATAAACTTTCCAATGATGCCCGGCCAAAACAGTAGCGGAATGAACGGAGCAAGCGTTGTAAGAGTACCGGCTAACACTGGCACGAATACTTCACCGGCGGCCATCTTGGCAGATGTGACCGAAGTAAATTTACCTTTACCTTCAACAAATATCCTATGCGTATTTTCAATAACCACAATGGCATCATCTACTATAATACCCAGACCAAACAGAAGCGCAAACAAAACAATGAAGTTAAGGGTTACATTACCTCCTATAATTACTTCCGCTCCCGGCAAAAACATAAATGCCACGAACATACTCAGCGGAACCGATAGGGCCACAAAGAATGCATTGGTAACACCCATAAAAAACATCAGTACCAGTAACACGAGCATAAATCCGATCACGATAGAGTTCACGAGATCGTTAAAGGAAGTGCGGGTATTGCGGCTCAGGTCGCCTGTAATAACGACATTGAGATCTTTTGGATAATCAACTCCTTTGCTTTCGGCAACTACTCTTTTAATTTCATCGGAGGTTATAATAAGGTTTTCACCGGCGCGTTTTACTATGTTAAGGGTTACAACGTTCTTTCCATTTAAGCGGGCGTAACTTTCTCTTTCCTTTGTAGTGTCTTTAACTTCAGCAATGTCACGGAGATAAATGGGCGATCCTGCAGTATTCCTTAAAATAACTTTGTCAATATCAAAGGCAGTTTTAAATTGTCCCTTTAATTGAAGCGTTCTCTTCATGTCACCCACCTGTAGCAGGCCTCCTGATACATCGGCATTCTCACGGGCAACTGCATTAGCGATATCATCAAATGTGATATTAGCGCTTTGCATTTTATAGTTATCAACGTTGATCTGAAATTCTCTTTCCGGTGCGCCCACAATGTCTACGCGCGTAATCTGCGACAGATCTTCGAGCCTGTCCTGAAGATTGTCTGCAAACTCTTTCAGATGGGTCATATCGTAATCGCCGCTCAGGTTTACAAACATGATAGGAATTTCTGACAGACTCACTTCCTGCACATTAGGTTCCTGTGTAAGGTCGGTAGGGAGGTCTTTCTTTGATTTATCTACGGCATCCTTTACCTTTTGAATGGCTACGTCCAGGTTTACGTCGGTATTAAATTCAACCGTAATAGCTGAATAATCCTGCACCGAGGTACTGTTGAGCTTATTGATCTTTACGCCGGTGATTCCTTTGATTTGTTTTTCTATAGGCCTTGTAACAAGGTTCTCAATGTCTTTCGGTGAATTACCTACATAAATCGTTTGTACATAGATGGTAGGTATTACAATATCCGGAAACTGCTCTTTAGGTAAAGTAACAAACTGGAATATCCCCATCATGGAAACAAAAATGATGAGCAGGTAAATGGATGTCTTGTTATTGATAGACCAGCTTGTGGGCTTAAACTCTTTAAACTTTTCCTTAATATTTTCTAATGCGCTCATACAATTATTTTTTGAAACCGGTATTTGGATGTTTTGATGATGGACCTTTCCATCTGTATTCTTATCAACCTAATAATATTCAATAATCAATATTCAACTCTCAATGCTCAATAAAAAACATACACTTATAAAAGCTGCCCTTGTTGAAAATTGAGCATTGAAAATTGTTTATTGAATATTATTTAAGGTAGCGACATTGCTTCTACAAGATTAGATTGTTTATGTAGTAGCAGTTGTAATTAATTGTCCTTCATATAAACCCTGGTAGCCTTCGGTTATCAGCTTATCTCCTTCCTGCAATCCTGATTTAATCTCAATCTTATCACCGTATAATTCCCCGATAACTATTGTTCTTTTACGTGAAATCATTTTCCCATTCTCATTAGTGGCCACTAAAACAAATTTTCCTTTCTCATCTGTCTGGATCGTATTAACGGGAATAGATAATGCGTTAGAGGATGTATAGTCCTGTATTTTTATGAGTGCAATCTGGTTAGGCTTAAGGTTTGCTCTTGCAGGCAGTTTACTTTCTGCGGTAAAACCTCTTGAAGCACTACCGATAGACTGACTGATCAGGCTTATGGTAGAATTGAACGTTGTAGTAAGGTCAGGAATGGTAATCACTACGGGCGTTCCCTTCTTCACTTTCGACACATAATTTTCAGGGATGTCGGTTACTACTTTAAGATTGGATGTGTTGACGATTTTAATACCTGCCGCAGGATTGCCTGTGAAAGTTTCGCCCACTTTAATATTTACCTCATCGGCAATGCCGCTTACTTCAGCGTATACATTGGCGTATTTCATCTGTTCTTCCAAAGTAGCGATGTTACGTTGTGCCTGATCCACATTATTTTTAGCCGTTACCAGTTGAACCTCCGTTCCGATTTGCTGATCCCAGAGGTTTTTCTGACGTTGATAAATATTCTGCGCATAAGCCACCTGTGTTTTAGCGGTTTCAAGGTTTTGCCTGAGAATAGCATCATCGAGCTTCATTAATAACTGTCCTTTTTTAACCGCATCGCCTCTCTTTACATAGAGCGCGCGTACTTGTCCGCCTTGTCCGCGTGGCGTTACATACGAAATATTTTCAGCATCAACCCTTCCCTGTAAGTCGATATAATGGGTAAAATTTTCTTTGGTAACAGCGGTCACTGCAACAAGCTTTGGCTTTTCAGCTTTTATGGCCGAAGTGTCTATC
>CAXTDO010000552.1:0-4996 GCA_964242315.1 uncultured Flavihumibacter sp. | reverse complement strand
GTCAACTACTCTTGAACACTCCTTTAATTACCCATGCAGAAACAAAAAGTCATTCGACCGGATCGTGATCCTTCTTTTGTACCCGGCGCCTATAGGGATGGTGTTATCATAGATGGGCTTTTGTTCGTGAGCGGACAGGCATGTGTGGATTTCAAAACTTCGACATTTGTTTTAGGCACCATAGAAGAAGAAACGCACCGCACCCTGCAAAATATACAGGCGATAGTAGAAGCAGCAGGCGGATCAATGGAAAATGTGGTGAAGTGCACCGCACACCTGTCAGATATCAACGATTTCGATCGCTATAATAAGGTGTACGCCGGTTATTTTCCGGGCATCAAACCGGCAAGGACCACCGTTCAGTCGGTACTGGGAGAAGGTATCAAAGTCGAAATTGATTGCATCGTAAAAATATGACAGTACCAGTAAACAACGATCTGATGCCTGCTGATATCAGCGTTGGTGTAGTAGGAGTAGGGCTGATGGGCAGCAGCATTGTAGTTGCCCTGCTTATTGCCGGCCATCCGGTTATAGCGATAGCGCCTCTACCTGAAGAACTTGGTAAGGCGCCTTCTCATATTAAAGAGCATCTTGTTTTATGTGAAGAAGCTGCGCTGTTAGATCAGCCGGTAGACTACTACATGAACCGGGTAATCATATCCGGTGATTACAACGAGCTAAGCAGTTGCCAGATGGTATTGGAGTGCGTTACTGAAAGGTCTGACATTAAAAAGCAGGTCTATGAAAAGATCAGTAACGTGGTATCAAACGACACAGTGATATCCAGTAATACTTCCGCCATACCCATCAGCATCTTACAAACTTATGTGCCTCGCCCCGAAAGGTTTCTCGGAGTACACTGGGCAGAGCCCGCTTATATGACCCGCTTCCTCGAAATTACCTGTGGCAAACAAACCGACCCTCAGTATGCAGACTGGGCTTATCAACTCGCTCACCAATGGGGTAAGGAGCCGACACTGCTCAAAAAAGATATTCGGGGATTTGTTACCAACCGCCTGATGTATGCCATTTACCGGGAGGCTTTAACCATGGAAGAAAACGGCGATGCCACAATCGAAGACCTCGACAAGGCCTTCCGTTATGATGCAGGGTCATGGATTACATTGATGGGAATGTTCCGCCGCATGGATTATATTGGTCTGGATAATCTGTCGGTTATCATAAAAAATATTTTCCCAGGCCTGAGCAATCGCGAGGATGTTCCGCCAGCGATGCAAAAAATGGTAGAAGATCATTTAAGAGGTACGAAAAGTTCTAAAGGATTCTATAACTATAAGGATGAAGAAGGCATGGAATGGGAGGAGGCTTTTGCAAGATTCAATAAAGATATAGCCCAGCTTGCAGCGCAATATCCTTCAAAAGCAATTATAAACTAATAGCATGTTAGTCCGCTGTTCGAGGTTTTTTTTAAACACAGAGTACACAGAGGAGGAAACACAGAGGGCACAGAGGAAACCCTCTGCGCCCTCTGTGTTTCCTCCTCTGTGTACTCTGTGTTTAAAAAAAACTCACAACGTTTGCTGTTAAAATTCAATTAACCATGGAACACACTAACTATACGAAGTCCGCAGCTTTGCTGGAGAGAGCCAAAAAGGTAATGGCCGGAGGTGTTTCATCAGAGTTCCGGAAATTGAATTATCCCCATGCCATGTTCTACACCCATGGCAAAGGCAGCCGGATTTATGACGTAGACGGTAATGAATACCTCGACTTCACGCTAAGCCAGGGTCCATTAATCTTAGGCCATTCACACCCGGGCGTTCTGGAAGCGGTAGCTTCTTATTCTATGCAGGGACAGTTGTTTGCCGGCCAACACATCAAAGAAATTGAACTGGCTGAAAAATTAAACGAGCTGATACCTTCCGCAGAACTGATGCGGTTTTGCCTTGATGGGTCTGAAGCGGTTCATACCGCTTTTCGCGTTGCCAGGGCAAAAACCGGTAAGAAAAAGTTTGTACGCTTTGAAGGCCACTTTCATGGCTGGCTTGATAATGTTTGCTGGGGACTGTCAGCGCCTTCACCAGAGGCTATGGGTAACCGTGAGCATCCGGTAGCTTTTCCGTGGAGCGAAGGCATACCGGAAACTGCCCGTGAAGAATTTATTCTGCTGCCATGGAATGATCTTGAACTGGTAAAGAAAACGGTGAGGGAGCACCATAACGATATTGCCGCCATTATAACGGAGCCCATCATGTGCAACAATGGCTGCATACTGCCTGCCGAAGGTTTTCTTCAGGGACTGAAAGATCTTTGCGATGAATATAATATCACCCTCATCTTTGATGAAGTGATTACCGGCTTTCGTATCAATTTAGGCGGCGCTCAAACTTATTTTGGCATTACGCCTGATCTCTCCATTTTTGCCAAGGCCTTCGCCAGCGGTTACCCAATCAGCGCCATCGTTGGGAAAAAAGAGTGGATGAACCTCATAGAACAATCGAGGGTACTGCATGCCGGCACCATGAATGCAAGCAACGCAACGGTAGCAGCCGCATTGGCAACGATAAATATCTTACAGCATGAAAAACCTTACGAACGCATGTTTGCACTGGGCAGCAGGTTGATGCAAGGTTTACGAACAGTGGCTCAAAAAAATAATAAATCGTTGTTAGTGCAGGGACCCGGGCCAATGTTTCACATCTCCTTTACTAATTTTAGCGCCATCAGAGATTATAGGGATACGCTGGTAACGGACAAACAGCAGTTGGGCAAATTTATTGCTGGCATGCATCGCAAAGGCGTAAGAGTTATTGGCAGAGGGCTTTGGTACATCAGCGCCGCACATACCGATGAAGACATTGATCTTGCCATTAAAACGGCGGATCAGGTGTTTTCTGAAATGTAATGATCACTAAGTAAATTATTATTTTATGGATTCAGGTTACAGTCAACAACGCATTCTGGTATTGGGAAACGACAAAGTAGCGACAAGCCTGTGCGTTTGCCTGTTAAAGTCCGGTCACCAGGTAACACTCCTGAACGCTTCAGGCGAAGATGTTTTATCTTCTGTTAACAATCATGTAAGCGACATACAGCAACTGACCGGAGAGATTGTCAACAGCGCGCATTTAGATATCATCAGCACGCTTGATAACTTTAAAGGCTGTGATATGGCCATCGCAATTACCAGTGAAAATATGGATGATAAAACGGCCATCATACGCTTGCTGGAAGACAACCTGGATGACGATGTGCTTATTGCCATAAATATCGAAAGCTTTACCCTTAGTGCCTTACAGGAACATGCAAAACATCCTGGCCGTTTAATTGGCGCAAACTGGGTAGCGCCTGTACACACCACATACTTTCTGGAGATCATTACTAATAACTTAACTACAAAAGAATTGGCGGACAACTTTTGTCATACGGCGAAAAAGTTATGGCATAAAGATCCTTATGTGCTAACAACTGATAAAGGCATTCGTGCAAGGATGATATGTGCCATATTGAGAGAAGCATTTTACCTACTTGAAAACGATTATGTTTCTGTAGAAGATATCGACCGTTCGCTTCGTAATGATGGTGGTTATTACCTGCCCTTCGCCGGTAATTTCAGGTACATGGATCTTATGGGCACTTATATGTATGGAGTAGTGATGAAAGACCTTAATGCTGACCTTTCTAAAAATACACACATTCCAAAATTTTACCAGGATATGATTGATAACGGAGCTAAAGGCATGGCCAATGGCAAAGGTTTCTATACGTACGAACCTGGCGAAGCCGAACAATGGGAAAAAGTCTTTAGCAAATTCAGTTATCAGATCGAAGAGATCATAAGCAGGTATCCTTTCAGCAACATTGAAGAAGATGCTGCCATAGTGCCCAATCATTTATCATGACGAGACCCTTAATTATCGATGCGCATCTCGATCTTGCCATGAACGCCATTGAGTGGAACCGTGATCTTACCCGTCCGCTTAACGAGATACGCCTGCAGGAAATGCACATGAAAGACAAAGCCGACCGAGGTCGGGGTACTGTCTGTTTACCGGAGCTGAGAAAGGGCAGGGTAGGGTTGGTTATAGCTACGCAGTTGTCGCGCTGCACTTCGTTTGGTATGTCTCTGCCGGGATGGAACTCCCCGCAACAGGCTTGGGCAATGACACAGGCGCAGCTAGCGTGGTACCGTGAAATGGAGTCCCTTGGAGAAATGGTGCAAATAACCACCAGCGCCGGTTTAGATCAGCATTTGAAACTGTGGGATAATGAAGACATCGAAGACGATACCAAGCCTGTCGGCTATATTCTAAGTTTGGAAGGCGCCGATTCCCTCGTAAACGTGTCTTACCTTGAAAGAGCCTATGGTTATGGTTTGCGTGCGCTGGGTTTGTCGCATTTCGGTCCCGGCCGCTATGCACCGGGTACTAAAATGGAAGGTCCAATATCACCTGCGGGACTAACTCTACTGAAAGAAATGAGCAGGCTTAATATGGCGCTGGACGTAACGCATTTGACAGACGAGGGATTTTTAATGGCCCTCGATACGTACGACGGGCCGCTATGGGCGAGCCATCATAATGTACGTGCCATCGCACCCACCCAACGGCAACTAACAGACGAACAAATAAAAATGCTGGTCAACCGGGATGCCGTAATAGGCGGCATGCTGGACTGCTGGGCAATGGACAACCGTTTTATCGACGCCCTATCCGATCCCTGGCAACTCAACATTCGTATGGAAAATCTTGTTGACCACTGGGATCATATCTGTCAGATAGCCGGTAACAGCATGCACATCGCCATCGGCAGCGACCTGGATGGAAACTTTGGAACGGAACAATCGCCCTGGAATCTAAACTCCATTGCCGATCTCCAAAAGTATCAAGCTATTCTTTCCGGCAGAGGTTATTCAGAACAGGATATCAATAATATTTTTAGTGGTAATTGGCTGAGGATTTTTAGGAAGGTTTTGGAGTGAGTTTTTTTTAACCACGGAGGAAAAGCCGAGGTACCACGGAGGTCCACGGAGGAG
>CAXTDO010000551.1:0-4998 GCA_964242315.1 uncultured Flavihumibacter sp. | reverse complement strand
CTACCTTAAGAACTTCCCCATCAACCCTTTTTCAATTGCGGAGCGCAAAGATATAGAGCTATTATATAAAATCCAAACCGAACTCTCTGATTTTTATATTTTAACATAATTTAAGAACTCAAATTTATGTAGAGTGTTGTAATACAGAATGCTTTTATGTTAAAACAACTAAGCTGGATAAGGGTTTTAGCATCATCGTTTGCTGAAGTAATAACCGTTAAAAAAACTATTTACATATCCTTTTACTCTTTAACATAAAACTCATTACAATTGAATGTTTATTATGAAAGCAATACTGAATTCAATAAATGTAAATACCATTTATCAGTTATAATTGAAGTTGCTCAATTTTTAAATGATTCACTTTTTTGAAATACACTAACTTTATCCACTAATCAAAAAATAAATACAAAAATGAATACAAAAAATCTCACAATCATTGTAGTTCTGGTTGTAATTCTTTTACTAGGTGGTTGCGGATGCGGCAGCTATAATGGTTTGGTACAACAAGATGAAACAGTAAAACAATCATGGAATAATGTACAAAGTGACTATCAGCGTCGTGCAGACCTTATTCCAAACCTCGTAAATACAGTTAAGGGTGAAGCCAATTTTGAGCAAACAACACTGACCAATGTTATTGAAGCAAGAGCTAAAGCTACCTCGGTAAAAATAGATCCTTCTAATTTAACTCCTGAAAAAATGCAGGAATTTCAACAAAGCCAGGGTCAGTTGTCCCAGTCTTTAGGCCGCTTATTAGTGGTAAGTGAACAATATCCAACACTACGTGCTAACGACGCTTTCCGGGGCTTGCAGGCGCAACTTGAAGGAACAGAAAACAGGATCAAAGTTGCCCGTAATGATTTCAATGGTGTTGTAGCTACATATAATACAAAGGTGCGCAGTTTCCCCACAAATATTTTCGCAGGTATTTTAGGGTTTAAAGCTAAGCCTGGTTTTACGGCAGACGCCGGTAGCGATAAAGCACCTCAAGTAAAATTTTAATATAGTATTAATGAGCTTACTCTCCATATTTAAAAAAACCGCTTTTTTTACTCCTGAAGAACAAAAGCAAATTGTACAGGCAATACAAGAAGCTGAAAAAAGAACGAGTGGAGAAGTTCGTGTATATATTGAAAGCAGGTGCAGGTACGTAAACGCTTTAGACAGAGCGGCTGAAATTTTTTATAGTTTGAAAATGGATAAGACGGCAGAAAGAAACGCCGTGCTTGTGTACCTGGCCACCAAAGACCATCAGCTTGCCGTTTTTGCTGATGAAGGAATTCATGCAAAAACCGGTAAAGAGTTCTGGAAAGACCAGGTGCTGCTCATGCTTAATCACTTCGATAAAAAAGATTACGCTGCAGGCATTATCCAGGTAATTTATAAAATAGGGGAAGCGCTGAATAGCTACTTCCCCTATTTAATTGACTCTGATAAAAATGAATTACCAGACGATATCATTTTTGGAAGATAAAAACGGTTCGTCTTATTATTGAACTTATAAAGTACAATGAAGAAATTACTATCTCTCTTATTACTGTTTTTTACCATAGCAGCAATAGCCCAAAACATACCACAGCGACCAAATCCACCGAGGCTTGTTAATGACTTAGCTCATATTCTTACAAATGATCAGATTGAAACCCTTGAAAGAAAACTTGTTCATTATGACGACAGCACGTCTACACAAATTGTTATTGTAACCGTACCTACAATTGGTGACAATGACATTGAGAGTTTTGGCTTAAAAATACTAAGAGACTGGGGAGTAGGAAACAAAAAAAATAATAATGGTATTGTAATTATTGCTTCATTAGAACCTAACAACAAACAGGTTAGAATTGAAGTGGGATATGGGTTAGAGGGCGCTATTCCAGACATCCTTGCTAAACAAATTATCGACAATGAACTTATTCCCGATTTTAAACAGGGTAATTATTACAGGGCATTTGATAGGGCCTCGGATGTTATTATCAAAGCCGCAACTGGTGAATATAAAGCTCCCCAAGATAACAGACGAAATACTCGCGGTAATGGCGGCTCTATCCTTTCATTTTTGATACCGCTGATTATTATACTGATCATAATTTCAAGATCAGGCGGCGGCGGTGGTGGTGGAATGATGAGCCGTAGGGGATCGAATCCATTTATGGGTGGCTTGCTGGGAGGCATTATAGGAAGTAGTCTTGGCAGAGGCGGCGGTGGCGGCTGGTCAGGCGGAGATGGGGGTGGAGGATGGTCTGGCGGTGGAGGCGGCGGCGGTGGTGGATGTGGAGGTTTTGGTGGAGGTAGCGGAGGTGGCGGCGGTGCAAGTGGAAGCTGGTAGTGTAGATGCCGGGAAGATTAACCTCTCTAATAGCCACGCAATTAATAATCATAAAACAAAGTAGTGTTAATTTTTGGGAGAAGTACTCATCTGTTTAGTAAATACATGTTCCTATCATCTTGTAGAAATAAAAATGCTTCTGAAGAGTTATTCTTCAGAAGCATTTTACGTTATAAAGGATTTATCAAAAACTCTTTTTCACTTCTGTTTTGCTTTTCAGGTAATCAAGTTGACTTTGAATAGATGCGGAATTGTTACTTCCTTTTAATAAGGCAGATTTTTGATTGGCTATACCACCTAAAACTATGTTATTGATATACGGCGTAGTATTGCCTTGATAGGCTTCCGGAATAGCATCGCGAAAAGATGCAATCATGTTGATTCCTTTTTTAAACTTCTCCAGGTCATTTACTTTTCCAACAAATTTAGCGAATGATAGAAGCGCTTCAAACTTCTCCTGTCCGAATGGCAGTTTATCGAAATTGCTGCCGATCATATCAAAATCATCTTCATTGGCACTTTCAATTAATATCTTGGTAACAATTTTAGATATTTTCTTATTAACAGGAGCGCTTCTCAGCTTTCTTACTTCACTCATAGCCATTGCACTATCAACAACTGTTATTGCCTCCAAAGCAGCGCCATACACACCATAAGAAGAATCATTCAATGCACGGGTAAACAGAGATTTATACTGAGGTTTACTTGTATACGTACCCAAGATAGAAATTGCCTTTGCACGCAACTCTGATTTTTTGTCATTGCCGGCTATATCAAAAATGATCGGTTCAACTGCCTCTTTTACTGTTGTATTGGTCATGTCAAGCTTATTTAAAGCATGATTTCTCAAGCCACTATAATTATCCTTCAATGCAGTTTTAAGTAGTTCCAGTGCAACAGGTTCACCCTGCGATTTTGCGCATGCGTTGATAGCTTCTCTTTTGTCTACATAGCTACCGGCAAATTTATATTGGTACACAAAGTTTTCGAGCGACTTATTATCAGTCTTTTCACAAAGTAAAATCTTATCACCATCTACATTAACAAGGTCTGGCTTTGATTGATAATCAAATGTAAAAGTTTGTTCCCTATCCCGCATCCATACGGATTGCCTCACTTTTTTAGAACCGTTGTAGATGTCGATGGCAATGGGTAGTTCAAATGTTTTTTCTCCGGGCTGGGTCTGTTTGATAGTAACGCTTACTTTTCGTGCATTATCATCGTATTTGTAACTGATATCAAGAACCGGGTGCCCGCTGCCATAGTACCATTGATTAAAGAACCAGTTAAGATCGCGGCCGCTTACTTCTTCAAAAGCCAGGCGTAACTGAGCAGCTTCAGCAGATTTAAATTTGTTTGTGGTGAGATAAAGATGAAGGCCATTAAAGAAAGCACTGTCTCCTAAAAAATTACGTAACATATGTAAGATGCGACCGCCTTTGCTGTAACTGACTGCATCAAAAACATCTTCCTTGTCTGCATATTTATACCGCACCAGATCCTTTGATGCGCTCCTGCTGCCTATATAACCTTGCATTGCTTCAAAGTTATGTTCGTCTCCGGCATCTTTTCCGTACTTGTATTCATTCCATAATGTTTCGCTATACTCGGCAAACGATTCGTTCAATGTTAGATTACTCCAGCTTTCTGCGGTTACAAGATCGCCAAACCATTGATGAAACAATTCATGCGCAATAACATCTTCCCATTTGTTTCCATCTACCAGTTCTCTGGCATCCTGCTGGGCGCTTTCCTGGTGTAAAGTAGCAGTAGTATTTTCCATTGCTCCGCTTACATATTCCCTTCCTACAATTTGCGAATACTTAGCCCAGGGAAATTCCACACCGGTTATTCTTGAATAAAAAGCGATCATTTCTGGAGTAAGCCCGAATATTTTTCTTGCAACAGAAGCATACTCTTTCTCTACATAATAACTTACTTCTTTGCCTTTGTATGAATCTTTTATAACAGCGTACTCTCCAACGCCCATAAAGAAAAGATAAGGAGCATGAGGCAGGTCCATCTTCCAGTAATCTGTTCTTGTTCCGTCTGCATTTTTCTTTGAGCTAATTAATAAACCGTTTGATAAAGTCACATACTTACCTGGAACGGTCATATAGATCTCTTCTGTTGACTTTTGGTTAGGTTTGTCTATTGTTGGAAACCAAACAGAATTGGCTTCAGTTTCACCCTGTGTCCAGATTTGAGTAGGTGTTTCCTTATCTTCTCCTTTTGGATTGATGAAGTATAATCCTTTTGCGTCGTTGATTGCGGCGCTTCCTTTTGTTTTAATTTCATTGGGTTTTGAGGTATAATCTATAAACACGATATAATTTTCTCCTCCTTTATATGTTTTATTCAGCTTAATGTTTAATTGCAAGCTGTCATAATCATATTTTAATTTGGTCATTCCGTTTCCATTTACCAGTGCAACCTGATTAATGTTAATACCTTTGGCATCAAGCCGCGCCCGTGGAAGGCCGCCCTCGCAGAATGCCTGCAAAAAATCGGAGCCCAAAATGGTTAAGGATCTCTCGCTTCCCGGTCTGAAGCTAATCGAATTAAAGATTTTCCCTGATGACCGCGGTTTTTTTACCGAGCGTTATCAGTTGGACCGCTTCGCCGAAGACGGCCTGGTGCTCCAGCAGCTGCTCTACGCCGACGAGGTG
>CAXTDO010000550.1:0-5001 GCA_964242315.1 uncultured Flavihumibacter sp. | reverse complement strand
TGTTATGCCAGATTTATGACTGCGCATTTAAATCATCGAGGCTGAAGCCTGACCGCAGAACGCCGGTAACCAGTTCTACAACATTAAAACCAACTAAACAACGTATGAAAAAAACAAGACCGTTACCATTCCGAACCCCGGTGGTAATATCTCTCAAAACATTGCTGATTATGAAATTAACAGCAATGTTATTGATCGCAGCCTGCCTGCAGGTAAGTGCGAGCGGAAATGCACAAACCATTTCTATTACTCAGCGTAACACGTCGCTGGAAAAGGTATTTAAAGAGATTCATAGAAAAACCGGTTACCAGTTCTTTTACCAGGATGAGTTGCTGCAACAGGCAAAGAAATTCAGTATAAGCGTAAAAGATGCATCTATTGAACAGGTGCTGGAATTATGTTTTAGAGATCAGCCGGTGACCTTTAACATCACAGATAAAACGATCATGATAAGGAGAAAAGTGGAGGTGCAAACTGCCAATGCGCCGGCTGCCGCTCCTCCTGTGATTATTAAAGGAACCGTTAAAGATCAGAACGGCAAACCTCTCACAGGCGTTACCGTTTCGATAGTAGGCGCCAAAGGTGGCGTGATAACAGATGAAGCCGGAAATTTCACCATTTCCGCTCCTGATAATGGTGTGTTAAGCTTCACTTATGTTGGTTTTAAAACGGAGACCTTACCGGTTAAAAAAGGCTTAAGTGCACTTGACATCACATTAAGTGCAGCGGTCGGCTCATTAGATGATGTAGTGGTGGTAGGTTATGGAACACAAAAAAAGGTATCTGTTGTAGGAGCCATTACATCAATCGGAACGGCTGAACTAAGGCAAAGCCCTACCACTAACTTGTCTAATGCTTTGGCAGGAAGGATGGCGGGTTTGGTAGTGAACCAGTTTATCGGAGGAGAACCGGGAGTAGACCAGAGTGAGGTTTTTATCCGTGGGGTATCAACTTACAACACCGGAAATAATTCGCAGCGGCCAATAGTAATTGTTGACGGTATTGAAAGAGACTTTCAATACCTGAATCCTGAAGAGGTAGAAACATTTACCATTTTAAAAGATGCTTCTGCCACTGCGGTTTACGGAGTGAGAGGTGCCAATGGCGTTATACTGGTAACAACGCGCAGGGGTAAAATTATGGACAAAGCCAATGTTACCTTTAAAGCAGCACAGGGTGTTTCATCACCAATTAAATTTCCTGAGTACCTGGGTTCAGCAGATTATGCAATGCTTTATAATGAAGCCTTATTGAATGACAATCCAAATACCACTGCAAGTCTGTTTACTCCTGCTCAAATTGAAAATTATAGAAAAGCAAAGGGAGACAACTCCGATGGACTGGGATATAACATCAATCTTTTTGATTATGCTTTTAAGCCGAGCATGCAACAGGATTATAACATGAACATTCAGGGAGGAAATAAATCGGTTAAGTATTTTGTGTTAGCCGGATACACCAATCAGAACGGTAACTACAAGCATACCGACATGGGTCCGAAAAACACCAATGCAGTGTTTAAAAGATATAATTTCCGGTCGAACATCGACATTAATATTACTGATAATTTCTATGCAAAACTAAACATAGGTGGCCGTATCCAAAACAGGATCGCTCCCGGAACTACCGCTGCAAGGGCCATTAACATTGCTAACACCCAACCTTCCATCTACCCTGTTGTGATGGAAAACAACGATAACCCTGCAAACAAGGCTTACATCGCCAAACATCCCGAGGGCCTTCTTTTCGGATCGCAGTTGTATCGCTATAATATACTCGGCGAACTAGCTTATTCAGGATTTATAGATGAGTACAAAACGTTTATGGATGGAAGTTTTGCCCTGGGATATAAACTTGATTTTATTACAAAGGGATTGACTTTTGATATTCAATATTCTTATGACATCCAGGCTGGCAGTACGATTGACAGAACCATTCCCCACGAGTCCGAAGGTTACAGAGAATATGGAGGTTATGCAACTTTCTATCCTAAAGACGGTGTAGACGTATTTATGAAAGAAGGGCATTATGCAGGCGCCTATGCGTTTCCGCGCCGCACGGAAAACAACACCATGAATAACGGATACAATGCTTCAACTCCTCCACCCCAACGAAAGAATAATGTACAGGCCTCATTAAATTACGGCAGGTCTTTCGGTCTTCATAATGTTAGCGCATTGCTGTTAGGCCAACAGCAAAAACGTGTATACCAGAGCGATGTTCCATTTACAAACCAGGGCCTGGCATTTCGTACCACTTACAATTTTGATGAAAGATATCTTTTTGAAATAAATGCGGCTTATAACGGCTCTGAAAACTTTGCCAAGGGGCGCCGTTTCGGACTGTTTCCCGCGGTAGCTGCAGGATGGGTGATTAGCAACGAAAACTTTATGAAGAAGATTACTGCTATAGATTATTTGAAAATCAGGGGATCGTTTGGCCTTGTAGGTAGCGACCAGCTTCCCGGATTACCGGGCGACCCGAATAATCCTAACAGATTCGGATACCTCCAATTTTTTAATGTAAATGGCGACACCTACAACCTGTCGAACGATCTTAATTCAGGAGTGCCTGCAGGTGTGTTCGAAGGTGCACTTGCCAACCCTATGTTAACCTGGGAAAAAGCGAAAAAAACAAATATTGGCATTGAGCTTAGAACCGTAGGAAACAGGTTGAACATATCCGCCGATATCTTTAAAGAACACCGCTATGATATTCTTACGCAGCCGGGAACCAATGGCACCAGGAACATCTCCGCTGTAGTTGGCCAGAGTTCTCCTCAGCTAAACCTTGGAATAGTTGACAACCATGGCATTGATCTGGAAATCGGCTGGATTGATAACATTGGAAAAAAATTCAGCTATTATATCAAGCCCAACTTTTCGTTTGCACGCAACAAGATCATATATATGAATGAGATAGATCGTATTGCTCCGAATGGCAAATCAGTTTCATACGCCGCCCGCACGGGAAAGCGTATTAACCAGCCGTTTGATTATATATTTGATCACTTTGTTGCAGACCAGGCAGAAGCTGATAAACTGAATGCCGCTGTTTACCAGAAATGGGGTAAGATGATTCCGGGTGATGCCGTTTATAAAGATCAAAATGGGGATGGCCAGATCACAGACCAGGAAGACAGGGTGGCTATCGGCAATCCGCGTAATCCTGAAATCCAGTTTGGCATTCCCATGGGCGCTTCTTACAAAGGATTTGACATCAGCTTATTGTTCCAGGGATCTACTCATACCAGCGTACAATTAACAGATGCTGCCGCCTACGACTTTCCCACTTATGGCCAGGATATTATTGGCAGGGTTAAACCGGTGCATTTGAATCGCTGGACTCCTGCAACGGCTGCCACGGCAACCTATCCTGCGTTGCACTATGGCCCTTATGTAAATAATAAAAACCCAAACAGCTCACTTTTCCTCACTGATGGTTCTTACCTGAGGATGAAGACCGTTGAACTTGGGTATACTATTCCCAATACTCTTTTAAAGAAATTTGGTTTTACAAAAACGCGCTTTTACGCACAGGGCTTGAACCTGGTTACCTGGGATAAGTTGTTGAAGTTCGATATTGACCCTGAATCAAATCCGGTCGGCGACTGGTATCCTATTCAGCGGGTGTATAATTTTGGTGTTTACGTAACTTTTTAAATCGCTTAATTATGAAAAAGAAAAATCATCTTCCTTTAATAGCGCTCGCTTTTTTAATATTGGCTACGTCATGCAGCAAATTTCTCGACAGGTCGCCGGATAACAAAGTGAACGAAGAACAGGTGTTTACAAACTGGGATAAAGTAAATGCCGAAGCCAACAAATTATACCGCGAGATGCGTGATCGCGACAAAGGAATTCGTGATCGCGACAAAGGAATTGTTACGCTGAACGACTTTTCCATGTCTGGCATCACCGACGAAACAAAAGGCACGCAGGTTGAGCAGGCCATCCCGGATCAGTTTAATTTTGGCAGTTTCGGGCCTTCTATCGGATTACCCAGTAAATCAAATGGCATTTATTGGGCTGACTATTACGGTTCCATTCGTAAAGCGAATGTATTTCTTACAAACGTAGAAAAATACAAGTCGCCCGACAACCCGTTACAGCCCGGTGATTTAAAGAACCGCGTGGCAGAGGCACATTTCTTTCGTGCTTATTTTCACTGGCTTGCAGCACGCTGGTATGGCGACGTTGTTTATATGGATTATGTAGCCGATGTATCGGCTAACGAACAATTCGTTCGTCAGTCGTGGCCGGAGTTTGTAAAGAAGATATTGAAAGATCTTGATTTTGCCATTGATCAGTTACCGGTACGTCATCTTGATATTGAATTCGGCAGAATAGATAAAGGCGCGGCCATGGCATTAAAAGCTATCGTGCTTTACATGAATGCCAGTCCGTTGTACAACGGCGGTAAACTACCCGGCAACGATACCCGCGTTGGCAATGAAACCTACTCAAATTATGATAAGGAAAAATGGAAACTGGCTGCTGATGCGGCTAAAGCGCTTATGAACCTTACAAATAATGGGGCGCCCCGCTATAACCTGTACATGGGAAATTCAAACGATTTCCAGGCAGAAAGTAACAATAAAGTATATGCGAGAATTAAACAGATCTATATCAGCACCGCTGCTATCCAGGCGGAATGGCTCCTGGTGATATCAAATAATAAAGCGGAGTCATGGCAGGGCGACCATATACCGCCTTCGTATGGCGGTGCATCACGTCTGCAGCCATTACAGGAGCAGGTAGATGAATATGAATTTATAGGTAACGATGGTTATGGTTATGCAATATATGATCCTAAGGCCAAAGCAATGGGCTGGGATGAAAATCAACCATACGAAAAGCGTGATCCAAGATTTTATTCAGATGTAATGTATCATGGCGCCACTTATCAAAACAAGGTCATTAACACCGCTACCGGTGCAGACAAGATAGGCGCAAGCAATGCCACTTCTACCGGTTATTACTTACGCAAGTTCTATCATGA
>CAXTDO010000549.1:0-5002 GCA_964242315.1 uncultured Flavihumibacter sp. | reverse complement strand
GTTTGCTCATGCAGGTAAAAAGAGTACATTTCAGCGCCTTCCTGGTAGCGGAATATATCCCTGTTGTACACAACGAAGGGAGAAGCAAGTTTCAGTATCTTGTTTTTATTTCCGGAAACATTAAAGTTAAAGTTCCAGTTAAGCCCATTTGTGCTTCGCAGGATGTCGGCCGTGATGGCAAGTTCCCATCCCTTGTTTTGTAATGATCCGAAGTTCTGGTATAAGCTCTCAAACCCGGTTGATCTTGGAGTAGGAACCTGTAACAGCAGGTTAACGGTTTTTTTGTAATAGTAATCTGCGGTAATATTCAGCCTGTTTTTTAGCAGCCCGATATCTATTCCTATATCCGTTTGTTTGGTGGTTTCCCATTTAAGATCGGGATTTGACAATTGGCTGGGAGTAGTGCCTGCCAGGGAAGCATAAGCTGCGGCGCCGGACCATAATCCCCTTGATGCGAAGTCAGCAATATTTTGATTACCCGTATGCCCATAACTTGCCCTTACTTTCAGATTACTGATTGCCGGGATTCTTTCCATGAACTTTTCTTCAGTTAATACATACCCTACTGCTGCAGAGGGGAAATTGCCGTACTGGTGGTCTTTTCCGAATCTGGATGATCCGTCGTGGCGGAAGGTGAGTGTTGCCAGGTATTTTTTATTGAAATCATACGTAAGGCGGCTGAAGCCTGAAGCAAGTCCCCAGCTTGAGCCCGTTGTGCTGGCGGTTTGTACCGCAGCCGAAGAGATCGTTCTGAAATCGTCGCTGGGAAATTGTGTTCCGCTTGCTCTTGAGCTGTAAGTTTTTGATTCCTGCGATGAAACGCCCGCAACCAGATTGAAGGTGTGTTTGCCGAAGACTTTTGAATAGGTAAAATAGTCTTCCTGGGCCCAGATAATATTGTTTAATGAAATTACCTGTGCAGAACCATTTACGGAGAATCCTGCGTTTGTCCAGGTATCATCGTATAAACTTTCAAAAACATTGCTGTAATCGACGCTGAAGTTTGCCCTGAATTTCAGGCCTTTCAGGATGTCCAGTTCAGCATAGGTAGTGGACAACAGGCGGTTGGTGGTCATCGATATTTTTGAATGCTCCACTGCTGCAATAGGATTTTCAAAAGTGCCGAATTTGGTATAAGTGCCATCGGCCTGAAAAACGGGCAGGTTATGAGGAAAGAAGAAAGCGCCTTCAAGCCCGCCTAAAATATTATCATCGTTCCTGAGGCGGCCGCGGTTATTCCTGGAATAGAGAAAATTAGTGCCGATTTTAAGTTTGGAGGTAGCATTAAAATCGATGTTTGCGCGCAGGGTGCTCCTGTCGTAATCGGAATTTTTTAAGATACCCTGCTGCAGGAAATTATTGGCTGAAATAAAATATTTTACTTTTTCCGTTCCGCCGGTAACTGATAAATCGATATTATGGAGTTTAGCATGCTGAAACACATAGGATGTCCAGTCGGTGTTCATCTGCGATGCAGGGTCGGCGTAAGGTATTGCGGTGCCATTATTTTTTGCCGCTTCATTCTGCAGCATCGCGAATGTTGGTCCGTCAACCACTGCCGGCAATTTTGTGGCAACCTGGTCGCCATAATAAACGCCCGCACTGATTTTTGCTTTTTTGTTAGCTCCTTTTTTTGTAGTGATCAATACAACACCATTAGCGGCACGTGCGCCGTAGATAGCGGTAGCGGAAGCATCTTTCAGCACTTCCATCGATTCTATATCGGCCGGATTGATATCAGCAAGCGGACTTGTTACGCTGCCACCAAGGCCGATGCTTGAGAGGTTATCCGACTGCAGGGGTATGCCATCAAGCACATACAGGGGTTCATTACCAGCGGTAATAGACTGCGAACCACGTATCCTTACAAATACGCCGCCACCCGGCGTTCCGGAATTATTATTCACCTGTACACCGGCGGCTCTTCCCTGTAATAATGAATTGGCACTTGCCTGCGGTACGTTGGCGATTTCTTTGGCAGACACAGAGGTGATAGCGCTGGTAAGGGTTCTTCTCGACTGTTGTCCATATCCGGTAACCACTACTTCATTTAAAACAGACGGATTGGCTATAAGGAAAATGTTTACCGGGGACTTGCCAAAAACAGCTACCTCTTTCTTGTTGTAACCAAGGTATTCTACGACCAGAACAGGATTGGGTGCAGTTATTTTTAGCTGAAAACCGCCCTGGTCATCAGCCATCGCAGACTTCCTGGTGCCTTTAACGGTAATGGTTGCGCCGGCTAACACAGAGTCATAAGTACCCGCAAACACTTTCCCTGTGATGACTCTTTCCTGAGCCCATAAAGTTGTTCCGACAATAATTAAAAACATTGACAATACAAAGATCCGCATAGCAGTATGATTAATGATAGAATAATGGTGGCATTTGGTTACTCAACAATGTGATGCTTGTCTGGCGGTAATCAATCGATGTGACAGCGATCCAGGATGGCTGCGATAGGTTAAATATTAATAACTATGTGTTATTGTTTTGTCAAAAATATATGAATGGAGTGAAAAACTTGAGATACAATAAAAATATTTATTTTAAGTATATGATAATCAGAAGGTCTATATCACGAAAAGTGCTGCAATTTTTTTTAAGGCAGCTAATGTAAATGTTCAGGAGGATTTCCGGTTTTTTTATTGTAGATAAACTTGATTGAAGAGTTTTTTTCTTCGTTGGAAGAAAGCAGTATTTCGTACCGTTTACTGCCCGAAGTTACCACTACAAGCGCAGTATTGGGAGAAATAGTACCCATGCTCTCCGCATACACTACCATCTGGTATTCTCTTGCCGGCTGTAACAATAAATTTACTTTGATAGGTTCCAGTGATAAACCCTTTTTAGATACGATAACCTGGTTATCGAAAAGTACTGTGATAGAATCTCCGTCTATTATTCCATTATCGTAAAATGCCACATGAACATCAGCGCTGTCTACATAATAGATTTTAGCGAGTTCGGTTTTTCTAACCTTCTTTTCTTCAAACGCAGATTTCTTCACCCTTCGCAGGAAAATGTTGCCTGGCGGGCAGCCTGAGATCGTTCCCATATCTTCGCCCACCCATCTTCCCGAAAGGCTTTCCTCATCGTTCTGCCTGCTATAAACCAGATTATAGGTTTTCATACATGGAACACAGTCTTCCGGGATCCTTTCCTTAAGAATCTTCTTTTCAGCAATCATGATCGTCTTTCTGTTGCTGCCGGCAAGTGTACCTGTGAAATTTAATTTCACGTATTTAGTGGTATCGTAATAATCATAGGAAATCCCTTCCAGGTCGCGATTAAAAGTTTTAATTTGAAGCTCTATATAGTATTCGGGAAAGCAGCCGCCGGGCTCCTGGGTAAGTTTACCCTGCCAAATGCCACTGATGTCCTGCGCATTGCCTGAAAAAAAGCTCATTAAGATAGATAGCCAGAAAAAACACTTCATACACTGCTGTAGATAACTAAATAATTTTTTGCCAATGAGCATACGGCAAGCGTGGTAAATATATTTATATTGTGGAATTTTTAGGTTGTTATATTTGCATATAATAATTAGTAATATGAAAATTGTTCATTTACATCAATTATTTAAACACACTAAATAAATAAACTATTGGTTAAATGGAGATACTTTCCTTTCTTGAACTCTCTTCTTATGCAGGACTAATTGCAACCGGTGTGCTCACCTTAAATATTTTACTAGGCATGATGGTCAGTACCGGATATGTAAAACATACCTACTGGAAACGCCTCCCTGAAAGAATCAGAAAATGGGACATACTTAGTATTCATAACTGGACTGCCTACGTAGCCCTTGTACTCGTTGTATTGCATCCCCTGCTACTGCTTTTCGATCCCACAACAAAATTTACATGGATTGATGTTCTTTACCCCATTAATGCACCGCAGGAGAAATGGATGGTAGCTTTAGGCACTATTTCCATGTATGCAATTATAGTGGTTATTATTACCACTCAGAAAGTAGTAAAGCGATCAATAGGATTTCGTACCTGGAAAAATATACACCTGATTTCTTACGGAACCGCTTTGTTGTTTTTAATTCACGGGATGATCATTGATCCTAAACTAAAAGACCGGCCGGTAGACCTGGTTGATGCGGAGAAAATGGTATCTGAAGGATGTTTGTTGTTGATTATTATAGCTTCAGTGTTACGCTATAGATATTATTTGCGCAACAAGGGTACGAAGCTCATGGAAACAGCCTGATGCGTAATACAGGAGATGCAATTAATGTAATTGGCAATCATAAATACACTCATTGAAGAAAATAACCGCAATATTTTTTTTACTTCTTTTTTGTTTAAGTCAAACCGGCCACTACCTGATCTATGGTCTTCAAAAGTGGCATAATGAAAATATGGTTAGAGAAGCGATACTTTCAGGTATACCTGACCGGTATCTCGAAATGATTGAGTACAGCAGTGCCATTGAATGGGAAGAAGAAGGAAAGGAATTCAAATTGAAGGGGAAGTTCTATGATGTAGTAAGAATTAAAAAGCATGATAGTAAAACGTTTTTGTATTGTTTGAACGATAAGAATGATGAGGAGCTTCTCACTAATTTTATAAAGACAGTTAAATCATCTAACGAGAAAGGAAAGAATGATAAGCATTCTTCTAAATTTCACCTTACAGATCAGTATATAGCTTGTTTGATTGCACCGGCATTAATTAAATATACTGTCTTACATGACTATTTAAGCTATGAAGCTGAATTGGCATCGAACTGCCTCGAAGTGATAATACCTCCACCGTGGTGTCTGTATTCAGACCTATTTTTTTGGCGATAGCATTAAATTGAGAAATGCTAACAAGGAATCTTCAGAAAAGGGGGAACGACCTGTGAGGTTTCTAAAAACCTCACAGGTCTTGAGAGGAGGTAACAACCTGTATTGCAAACC
Source organism: uncultured Flavihumibacter sp. (assembly GCA_964242315.1). Lineage (GTDB taxonomy): Bacteria > Bacteroidota > Bacteroidia > Chitinophagales > Chitinophagaceae > JADCRZ01. The sequence goes on along the minus strand of CAXTDO010000549.1, from coordinate 87 downwards.
TGTGAGGTTTTTAGAAACCTCACAGGTCGTTACCCTCTTTTTCGATCAAACTTGGCTCATTAAATCGCTTTGACTTTGCTTCACTCA
>CAXTDO010000548.1:0-5037 GCA_964242315.1 uncultured Flavihumibacter sp. | reverse complement strand
TAAGTGCTTCGCATCTTAATTGAACGTCCCCTCCTTGAAAAGGAGGGGAACCGTTTCACGTTCATCAGTCCTTAACTTTATGACATTGCCCGAAGGGGTGACATATAGCGCCTTCAACAAAAAGAATAATATCACCCCTTCGGGGTTAAATACCGCATATCCTGAAATGGAATCATAAACATTTTCTTAGTGCTCCTTTGTGCCTTAGCGCCTTAGTGGCCCGAAAAATAATTGGTTTCAGAAATAATCCTTATTTTCAATTTCTCATTCTCTGAACATCAAAACTAATTATGAAAAAATCACTATTTGTTGTAGGAATGCTGGCAGCCGTTATTTTGATAGCAATGTCTTTTGTAGCGCCTGACCCGCCGCCGGTAAGGTATAAGAACCTGAAAGTGCTTTCTAAGAAAACTACCAAGGCAGAACTTGACAGCGTAATGAAGTCTTTTACACAATCTTTAGGTGTAAAATGTGGTGCTTGTCATGTTCGTGGTAACGATGCGCAAAAAAATTGGGATTTCGCTAATGACTCGCTGGAAAATAAACACGTGGCCCGTGGAATGATGCGAATGGCAGCCAGGATCAATAAAAAATATTTTAAGGAGGTCAACAACGAGAAAGATATTAAAATTGTTACCTGCTATACCTGTCATAACGGTAAGGAACATCCCGGCATTAAACCTCCGGCACAGCAAGGCCCTCCAGGCAGCGGACCGGGTGGCCCTGGTGGTCCTCCTCCCAGTGGTCAACGTCCTCCCGCCAACGGCACTCAAACTCCACCAACACAGGCACCACCGGCAAATCAATGATTAATTATTAACGGATATTACCATCGGTAGATCTTTCATTTAAAGAGTAATGATTTATGCTAGATGACATGCTGCTCCCTCAATTAATCATTAATCATTAATCATTAACATGCGGCGGAACAGAACAGGCTTTTTGGTTTTAGCAATAATAATTATCATAGCTGCAATATTTGGGTGGAGGGAATATACCCGCAAGAACGAACCGGTAAAGAACCTGAAACCTTCTATTGAAGTGTCGGCTTCCCGGATGATAAAAGAATTCGAAGCAAACGATTCTTTACCCGCAAAAAAATATCTTGGAAAACTTGTTGCCGTTAATGGTATAGTAAAAAAAATTGATAAAGATGAGCAGGGCTTTTTTACGGTAGTGCTTGGCGATGCCGGTTCGATGTCATCTGTGAGATGTGCTATGGACTCGTTGTTTGCATCTGAAGTGGTAAATTTAAAAAAGGATCAAACAATAACCGTTAAAGGGATGTTTACCGGTTTTCAAAAAGATGAGACCGGGTTACTAGGTTCTGATATAATCCTTAACCGGTGTGTAATTGAAACATCTCAAACTAATAAAAAGGATTAAAAGAATGATCAGGATTTGGTTATTGTTAACAGGTGTAATTATTGTAAGTTTTTCGTTGCAGGCACAGGATAAGTATTTTACAAAAACAGGCAAGGTATCTTTTTACTCCGTGGCGCCGTTGGAAGATATTGAAGCCCACCACAGATCTGTAACTGCTATTTTGGATACCAAAGCCGGCAGCCTGCAATTTGCATTATTGATCAATGGATTTGAATTTGAAAAGGCGCTTATGCAGGAAGATTTTAATGATGATTATATGGAAAGCGCTAAATATCCCAAAGCAGAATTCAAAGGGCAGGTAATGAACAACAGCACTATTGTATACTCAAAAGATGGTGAATACCCGGCCAAAGTAAAAGGCGCCCTTTCCATACATGGCGAAACAAAAGAAATGGAAGCGTCTGGAAAATTAATCGTTAAAGAAGGCAGGATCGTCATGAACGCCATTTTTAATATCCTGTTATCGGATTATAAAATTCCCATCGCCAAATTGGTAAAAGATAAGATTTCCAACAAGGTAAAAATAACATTAGATGTTGCTTTGGAACCGCTGAAAAGCTGAGCCCTTGTATTAATAACGGAGTGTTTTAAAACGATTTTATGATGCCATTAAAAATAGTCAGTACGTTATTAGTGTCAGCTTTGTTGAATCATATTCCGGCGTACTGCCAGTTTGCAGGCAAGGTAGCGCCGGTTTTAAAAACTTCTGTCGCTATTCCTATATGGCCCGGTACTGCTCCCGGCGAAAAAGGAACTATTGGTGAAGAAAAAGATAATACCAAACCAACTGACGGAAAAGTAGCCGGCAAAAATGTGATCCGGATTGGCAACGTATCAAAACCTACCATTACAATTTATCAGGCACAAAAAAATAAGGCAACCGGCGCTGCCGTGGTTGTTTGTCCCGGGGGCGGTTATTCTATCCTGGCTCTCGACCTCGAAGGCACTGAAATCTGTGAGTGGTTGAATTCAATTGGCGTTACTGCGATACTGCTCAAATACAGGGTTCCCGTGCGGGAGGGCCTGCCCAGATACCAACTCCCTTTGCAGGATGCTCAAAGAGCTATGGGCTTGGTTCGCTCCAATGCTGCGAGGTTGGGAATAGACCCTACTCGTATCGGTATCATGGGCTTTTCGGCAGGTGCCCATCTTTCTGCGGCACTTAGCACTAATTATGATAAACGGACTTATGACGCCGTGGATGCCGCTGATACCGTCAAATGCAGGCCTGACTTTGTAATGTTGGTGTATCCTGCTTACCTCACCTTAAAAGATCAGAACGACCAGGTTGCCACGGAACTGGTAATCACAAAAAATACAGCGCCCACTTTTTTGGCTCAAACAGAAGATGATCCTGTAAGAGTGGAGAGCAGCTTATTTTATTACCTTGCTTTAAAGAATGCCGGCGTTCCGGCCGAGATGCACTTATATGCGAAAGGCGGGCATGGCTATGGTTTAAGAAATTCTGCTTTAAGCATCACCACCTGGCCATTAAGAGCTGACGAGTGGATGCGAGCGTTGAAGTAGCCTGGTGTGAAGTATAAGCTGTGAGATATGGGGTATACGTGATTGTGTTTACCTGACAGGCTATATGAAACTTTATATTTTCTTTTGTAATTTAGATAAATGTGACGGTTCATGTATCATGGTATGATCGCTTAACTCATACCTCATACCCCATACCTCATACCTGATATGAAATACGATGCTTCACAGGTAGAAACAGACTTGCTGCAACGCTTGCAACACCACGATGATGAGGCTTTAGCCCTGATCATGAAAAAATATTATAACAGCCTTTACAATTATGCTTTCCGCTTTTTACCGGATGACGGTTTAGTTAAAGACTGTATTCAGGAAGTGTTTATCAGCCTTTGGCAAAGAAGGGATACTGCCAGGCAAATTCTTTCACTTAAATATTACTTATTACGTGCCGCTAAAAATAAAGTGCTGAAATGCCTGCATCAAGGCAACCGCAAAGGCACACTCAGCGGGTTAAACGAGGAATATGATTTCTTTCAGGAATACTCCATCGAGCAGATAATTATCGAGAAACAGATCTCCGAGGAAAAGGCGGAGAAGTTGAAGAAAACACTTTGCCTTTTGTCGAAAAGACAACAGGAAATTATCTATCTGAAGTACTACCAACTGCTCGATCACAAGCAGATTGCCGAACTTATGAACCTCAGCAGTCAGTCTGTTTACAACCTGTTGCATGAAACGGTTCAGAAGTTACGCAATGTCTGGCATGCAGAATTTATCACAAGACTGGTGATTGTTATAATGATGAGTTGTTTGGGTTGAAAAAAATAATTTTCAAAAACACAGTAGAAAAACAGGTTACCGGGAACTTGTAATTATACACCTTACAAGAAAATGAAAGATTTCCGGTTATTTGATCTCGTAGACTTTACGATGGATGAAGATTTCATCCGTTGGGTGTATGAGAAAAAAACCGCTGACGAAATATTCTGGAATAACTGGTTAACGCAGCATCCTGAAAAGCATCTTGTAGTTGCAGAAGCGTATCGTATATTGGAATCCGTTAGAACAAAAGAGAATGTTGTTAGCGACGCCGACATCCAGTCTGAAGTAGAAAAGTTACTGCAAACGATACGCATACACGCCGAAGAAAAAACAGCACCATCACATAGAGCATTCACACGTATCTGGTGGATGGCCGCAGCATCACTGATAGCAATACTGGCAACTGGCTGGTATTTCATGCATGAGAAAACCGCTCAGCAAAACAATATTGCCTATAACATCATCACTGCCGGAAAGGGTCTCATTGAGCATTCCAACACATCTTCAGGTCGGCTTGCTATTACATTGGAAGATGGCACCCGCATAGATCTTGCGACTAACAGCCGCATCAGCTATGGAAAAAAATTAGACAGCAACGGTACCCGCGATGTTTATTTATCAGGTGAAGCTTTCTTTAACGTGGCCAAAAACGCATCTCATCCCTTTCGTGTATTCGCAAATGAAATAGTCACCAAAGTGTTAGGTACATCCTTTACTATCCGCTCTTTTGAAAAGGACTCTGTTATAAGGGTAACTGTGAAAACCGGTAAGGTGGGTGTATATGCGCAGGCTTCCATGAATGCCAGGGAGGCCGTACAGCCGGGAAAACTAGGGGGTATTATTCTTACACCTAATCAACAACTGGTTTATGAGAAAGCCGGGCAGAAATTTCAAAGAGTATTACTAGAGAACCCTGAAATGGTGATCCTGCATGACCTGGCCGATCTTAAAACGGTGTATGAAGAAGCGCCACTTGAAAAAGTGTTCAGGCAGCTTGCAAAAGAGTACGGCATCAACATCGTGTACGACGCAGAACTGTTGAAAAACTGCACGGTCACAGCAGATCTCACCAACGAATCTTTTTATCATAAGCTGGATTTAATCAGTAAAGCAGTGGGAGCGAGGTATGAAGTGATAGATGGACAGGTGGTGATAGAATCCAGCGGGTGTAATTGAAGGTGTGAGGTAAGGAGTATAATTATAAATGATGAATTATTAATGATGAATGTCATTTAGTTAAGGATTTTGAAGTTTGGGTTCCAGGTTCCCCTCCTTTTCAAGGAGGGGATGATGAAAAACGATGCGAAGCACGTTTTTCATCGGGGGTGGTTGATGATTGTGATT
>CAXTDO010000547.1:0-5041 GCA_964242315.1 uncultured Flavihumibacter sp. | reverse complement strand
ACTTAAAGTATTCTACCAAAAAGGGGAACGACCTGTGAGGTCTTTAGAGACCTCACAGGTCGTTCCCCCCCCTTTGAATATTTGAAAATTTTGCTTACACAACCTATGTTCGTTTGCGTATTTACATCCTCCAGCTCAGCAGTTTCCAATTTAAAAAAAAGTACTATTATTCCATATAAAAGTATAAGCCATTTACAATGTAAATAAATAGATTTGGTAGAAGCCATTTATACTTCGAGATCAAGGCTGAGGAACGGGACGGAATAAGCACGATAGCATAACCAATAAGATTAAAAGCTGATGATTTTTTAAAAGGCAAAGATGTTTGCATGGGAATCGTATGCGTGTACATTAGAAGATTTCAAATAATTAAATCCCCCGATAGTAATGAAAAATAACCCTGCACAAAGCGATTATGTTCCATGTTGCGGAAGTATGGGCAATCCAAAACTATTTACAAAGCGATCGCTGTTTCTTATGATAATTTTAGCGTTGTCGTCATTGGGCGGTATTGCCCAGTCGATAGTAACCGGCATCATTAAAAACTCAAAAGGTGAAAGCCTTTCCGGTGTGAGTGTAAACCTTAAAGGGTCAAATACCGGTACCACCACGAGCGCTGCAGGAAGGTATTCCATCAGCGCACCCGGTAACGGGGTATTGGTTATAAGCTATGTTGGTTATGCCGAACAGGAAATAGATATCAATAACCGGAAAACCATTGACATAACACTTGATGACAAAGACAAGTCAATGGATGCTGTAGTAGTAGTGGGATATGGAACAGTTAAAAGAAAGGACCTGACCGGTTCGGTATCCTCCGTATCAAAAGCGGAGATCAATGCCTACCCCGCTGCCAATGTGATGCAGGCTTTGGCTGGTCGCGCTGCCGGTGTGCAGGTAAAACAAAATAATGGTTCTCCCGGTGCACCCATAAGCATAAGAGTACGTGGTACAAATTCAATCGTTGGTAACAATGAACCGTTGTACGTAGTCGATGGCTTCCCGGTAAGCTCCACTGATGTAATTAACAACTCAAGCATCAACAGCATCGAAATTTTGAAAGATGCCTCTGCGATTGCTATCTATGGGTCAAGGGCATCAAATGGTGTTGTGCTGATTACTACCAACAGGGGGGCGGCAGGGAAAACCAAAGTTACTCTTGCTTCCAGCTATGGCTCACAGCAACTCATCAAACACATGGATATGATGAACCCGGTTGAATATGCTACATACAACAATCTATTATCAACAGCCCTTGGCCGGCCGGCAGTTTTCACGGATGACCAGCTAAAAACTTTCGCTGCAATGGGTGGTGGAACAGATTGGCAAAATGTGGTATTCACTAAAGCGCCGATGCTGAACAACTCACTTGTTGTTTCTGGAGGAGATGAGAAAACACGATTCTCTATTGTTGGAAGTATGTTCGACCAGGACGGTATTGTGAAGAACAGCAACTACAAACGCTACGCAGTCAACAGCAGCATTCAACATATCGTTAGCAAAAATTTTACTGTTGATCTTAACCTGTCCATGTCTAAAAGCGAAAGCAGGAGACAGTTTTCCGCTGAAGGCAGGTACGGCACTTCGTTGATCGGAAGTTCTTTTGGTATTCCTCCCTACCTGACGGTGTACAATGATGATGGCACATACATGGAGCCTACTAAGAAATCGAGTCTTGTTTCCGAAAGCCTGTTTAATCCGCTTAACTACATCAACGAACAAAGCAACACGCTTGCTCTAAAGAATGTGTTAGGTAACCTTGCGCTTTCTTACAAGATTATCGATGGCCTTACTTTGAAAGTAATGGGTGGAATAGAAAGTTCCAATGGCCGGACCGATTTTTATCAAACAAAAAATTTTTTTAACAACCCCAATGGTATTGCTACCGTGGCCACTACTGATTACACAAGCTTACTCAATGAAAACACGCTCAGCTATGTGAAGAAACTCGGTGAAAAACACGAGATAAATGCTGTTGCCGGTTTTACTTACCAGGACTTCTTAACTACCACGATAAATGCAGGCGGTTCATCATTTTTGAGTGATATTCCGGGCACAAACAGTTTGGGTACCGCAAGCGTGTTTACCAACCCGGGAACATCTTACACAAAATCTGTTCTCCTGTCAGGATTGGCAAGGGTGAATTACACTTTTGATAAGCGCTACCTCTTTACCGTTAGTATGCGTTCCGATGGATCATCGGTATATTCTCCTGAAAACAAATGGGGTTACTTTCCATCAGCAGCTTTTGCATGGAGATTGTCTGATGAAAAATTTTTTAAAAATGTATCTGCCATCGAGAACCTGAAACTCAGGGCAAGCTGGGGAAAATCAGGAAGCCAGGCAATCAGTCCTTATTCAACAATGAATACACTGGTTCCCGGAAGCAGCGTATTCGGCAGCACATTATACACTACCATGGCGCCGGGAAGCAGGCTGGCAGCGGATTTAAAATGGGAGACCACAGAGCAGCGCAACATCGGCCTGGACTTTACCGTGTTGAATGGTCGCATTCAATTCGTAGCGGATTATTACAGGAAGAAAACCAGCAATCTGTTAAATGCAGTTCAGTTACCAAGAACAACCGGCTTTACAAATTCATTAAGGAACATCGGAAAAATCTCCAATAACGGATTTGAGTTCCTGGTTAATGCGAAAGTATTTGACCAGACAGCATTCACCTGGAACCTTGGAGTAAATATGGCTTTTAACCGTTCCAAAGTACTGGAACTTTACAATGGCCAGGACATACTCGCCGGCCAATTGCAAATGATCGCGTTTACAGACTACGCCAATACTTACAGGCAGGGACAACCGATGGGTACCTTCTATGGCTATGTTGAAGATGGATATGATGCCAACGGACTGATAAAGTATAAATCTGATGTTAAAGAAAAGATCGGTGATCCCAACCCGAATTTCATTTATGGCATCAGCTCAAACATGGCATATAAAAACTTTACGCTTTCAATGTTCTGGAGTGGAACACAGGGTAATGATATCGTGAACATGAGTAAGGTGGCCTTTACTGTTGAAACCGTTGGTGGTGCCAATCACCTGAAAGAAGTGCTGGAGAATCATTGGACTGCGCAGCATACTACCGCCAAATATCCTGCACTGAATCCTGCAAACAAATTCAGGTTCTCAGACAGGTTTGTTGAAGACGGATCTTACATGAGGCTTCGCAATATTGAGCTCGGTTATAACATCCCTATTCAAAAATGGACAAAAATTTCCGGCATCAATGTTTACGTAAGTGCGCAGAACCTGCTGACATTTACCAAATACTCATGGATAGATCCGGATGTAAACTCAAGGGGTGGATCAAACTCTCTTGACCAGGGAATTGATTATTCAACTTACCCATCATCCAAATCTATAACCGGCGGTATCAGGATCGACTTTTAATCCCTTAAGAAATAATTCAACAAAATGAAAAAGAACATAATTTATCTGCTGGTGATAATAACATCTGTTACGATTTCGTGCAAGAAATTATTGATCGAGTCACCAAAAGCATTGACGGTGGAAGGTTTTTATAATACTGCTGCTGAAGTACAGGCCGGGCTTGCAGCTATGTACGAACCTATCAGGAATGACATGCCCGGTTACTGGCTTGCCATCCTTGAAACACAGTCTGAATGGGCTTCCGGACAAACAGGCAGTGCTAACTTTGATTCGTACCGAACATTCAAAGGGCTTAGTAACACTGGTGAGAACAACCTTATCCCCCGATGGAATGCATTTTATGTTTCTATCAGGAATGCGAATTTGGTCATCAATGGCGCCCCGAAAAGCACGGTACTTACCCAGGCGCAGAAGGATGCCTTTGTTGCTGAAGCACGGTTCCTCAGGGCATTCGATTATTTTCAGTTAGTTAGAGGATGGGCCGGTGTGCCATTGCAAACTGAGAAGAATTTAAATGAAACTGATAATATTCCGAAGGGAAGTAAACAACAGATATACGACCTGATAACATCGGACCTTGAGTTTGCCGAAAAGAACCTGCCTGATAATCCAACGCTGGTAGGCAAACCATCCAAATGGGCAGCCAAAGCTTTTTTGTCTGATGTTTATCTGTACCAGGCACAATATCAGAAAGCCGCCGACAAAGCAAACGAAGTTATTGCATCGGGAAAATATTCACTGGAACCGGTAACTGTAGCTGATGATTTCAACAAAGTCTTCGGAATGAATTCCAATTCAAAAGAGGAGATATTCTACCTGCATTATAATCAAAACAGTCCAAGCCAGATCACCTTGTATACGATGGCTTTAACCAATCCATGGTTCGGAACTGCCGGTTATGGTGTGGTTATCTGGACCAACACCGCCCCATTTTATAAAGAGTGGAATGATAAGGACCTGAGAAAACAATTCAACTGGTACCGCGATCTTACAAGGCCCACACCCTGGATTGCGGGCCAACCGGCATTCCCGAATGAAGGGATCCTCTCGGCAAAGAAATATAACAGTCCCGGGTCAACGATTTCAACTTTTAGCCTGCCTTGCTACCGTTATGCAGAAGTACTTGCAATTTATGCTGAAGCATCTGCACAGGCAGCCGGTCCAACATCTGATGGTGTTGAGAAGTTAAACATGATACACAGAAGGGCTTATGGATTAGATGTAAACAAACCATCCGCAGTTGATTTTAAAGCATCAGATTATACCGCAAAAACTTTTACGGACCTTGTAATACAGGAGAAAGCTTACGAATTCCAGCTGGAAGCCAAACGCTGGTTTGATCTGGCACGTAACACCACCAGGGCTAAGGAAGTTATCAAGAAAAACCTGTCTATTGATATTGCCGATAAGGCGCTGCTATGGCCTATCCCGAGAATTGAATTTGATTTGAATAAAGGATTGGATAGGGCGAAGGATCAAAATCCGGGTTATTAATAATTGATTCAACCTCGGCAAGCGGATGAGTTTCGCCAGGTCGGTCTTCTTTTATTGCAGGCAGGGTTCCCAGGTTCCCCTCCTTTTCAAGGAGGGGACGATGAAAAACGATGCGAAGCACGTTTTTCATCTGGGGTGG
>CAXTDO010000546.1:0-5046 GCA_964242315.1 uncultured Flavihumibacter sp. | reverse complement strand
GGATGGCACCAGTCCTTTATATATCCAGATGAGAGACATTCCTAAAAGTGCCACTATAAAGAAAGGCGATAGTGTTTTAACCAGCGAGCTTTCTTCTATTTATCCTCCTAATATTCTGGTAGGAACCATTGATCGCGTTGTTGTGGATAACAGCAGTAATTTCTACACAATAAAATTAAAAACCGCTACAAATTTTATGAATGTTCAATACGTATATGTAATTGAGGATTTGCAGAAAGCAGAACGTGTTAAACTGGAGGAAAGCATCAAAAAATAACATGAGCAGCCTGTTAAAAAATATCATCCGGTTTGCGCTATTTATATTGATACAGGTTTATATTTTACACAAAATTCCCAGCCTGCATAGATTCATCACTCCTTATTTGTATTTCCTCTATATTCTATGGCTGCCATTCAGAATCTCTCGTGCTGCATTGATGGGAATTGCTTTTCTTTTCGGACTTACGCTAGATCTTTTTTTACATACACCTGGTTTGCACGCTGCGCCTTGTGTGCTGATAGCGTACATTCGCCCTTTCCTCATTAACATATTGATCTCACAGGAAGGTGCAGATCAAAACTATGCATCTCCTTCTATAGTTAGTATGGGCTGGGCTCCCTATGCCACGTACGCAGTGGTGTTAACACTCTTACATAATGGCTATATGGTTTTTTTAGAATGGATGGACACGGGAAGTTTCTTGTTTTTTTTAGGTAAAGTAACGGCTACTACTGGCGTTAGTTTACTTTTAATACTGGTAACGGAATTGCTTGTGTTTCGTAAAGAAAAGTTCAGAACGAATACTGCGTAATATCTTTGTCAATCATTTGACTATCAGCTTTCAGCTATCAGGAGGAAAACTTATCAGGCTTTGATTTGCTGATACCTGAAAGCTGATAGCTGACTGCTGAATAAAACGCAAAGAAAACATAATTGTATTTTTATATCATTCTTTCATTGTAACTTAATAACCGGTGTAAGCGATAGGTTTCTGTAAAGCGTAAAGGATTATAGCAGGCTTTCGCTAACGCCGATGTCAACCCAATTACTGTATAACAAATTCGTACTTAAACCTTATACCAGACGATGTCTGTTTTTAATCAATCCAGAAGCAATATTATCCGCCTTATTTTTATTGGGGTATTTCTCATCATCGTTGCTCAGTTATTTAACCTGCAGATCATATCAGGGAAGTATCAGCAACTAGCCAAGGATAATGCTGTTTATCCAAAACGTATTTATCCAAACAGGGGAATTATCTTTGACCGGAAAGGAAAAGCGATTTTGAATAATACGGTGATGTATGACCTTACGGTAACACCTTCTCAGGTTAAAAATATCGATACTATAGCATTATGTAATTTATTGAATATTGATACTGCGGAATTCAGAAAGCGAATTCTGGAAGCAAAATTTAAAAACGGCCCGGTGCGCCCTACGGTATTTGAAGATCTTTTGCCGCCGGATATTCAAGCCAGACTGGAAGAAAATCTTTATAAGTTTTCGGGTTTTACACTGGTAGAAAGGCCCGTTAGAGTATATCCATTCAACACTGCCGGCCATTTGTTAGGATATGTAGATGAGGTTGATTCGGTGTCCATAAGAAAAAGCAATGGTTTTTATCAGTTAGGCGACTATGCAGGGCGTTCAGGCCTGGAATCTTATTACGAACGGGTGTTGATGGGACAAAGAGGCATGCAGTTTTTGATTAAGGATAACAAGAACCGGATACAGGGGTCTTATGAAAAAGGCCAGTACGATACTGCCGCGGTTGCCGGCAGGAACATGCGCAGTTACCTGGATGTTGAAATCCAGCAACTCGCGGAAAAACTGCTTACCGGTAAAGTAGGAGCAGTAGTTGCCCTGGAACCCAAAACCGGAGGTATTATCGCTATGGCGTCAGGACCCAGTTTTAATCCTAACGACCTGACGGGACCCTTCAAACAAAAGAATCTTTCCAGGCTGCTTTTAGATGTAACGAGCCCTTTATATAACAGGGCAATCAAGGGGCAATATCCGCCAGGGTCTACCTATAAGCCATTGGGTGCACTAATTGGCCTGGATGAAGGGGTGATAAATCCTAAAAGCAGCATTGGATGTGGCGGCGCTTATTACGCCTGCCGAAAACCTGTAAAATGCACAGAGCATTGGGCAGGACATGCCGCCAGCCTGCGTCTTGCAATTGCCTGGTCGTGCAATTCGTTCTTCTCAAACACCTTTCGTCTTACTGTTGATAATCCTCAATACCATGATTCGAGGTTGGGACTACAAAAATGGAAAGATTACCTCAACTTGTTTGGGCTTGGTCACAGGCTGGGAGTAGACCTGCCGAGTGAAGACCTGGGTAACATCCCGGATACAACGGCTTATAATAAAGAATATAATAAGTCGTGGAATTCCTGTACGATGGTTACATTGGGTATTGGCCAGGATAAGATGCTGGTTACGCCCTTACAGATGGCCAATGCGGTAAGCATTGTTGCCAACAAAGGATATTTTTATGTGCCTCACTTTATTAAACAGATTGATGGAGAAACTAAAGAAGACACGCTGTTAAATAAGTACCGTAGAAAGCATGAAGTGGTCAGCCATATTTCTGATGAAGATTTTGAAACAGGGATCAGTGGTATGCAGGATGTAGTGGATGGTGGTACCGGAAAGGTTGCCAGGATTCCGGGTATTAAAGTTTGCGCTAAAACAGGAACTGCGGAAAACTACCTGATGATAGAAGGTAAGAGAACCAAGTTGAAAGACAACTCTATGTTCGTTTGCTTTGCGCCACGTGAAAACCCCAAAATTGTGGTGGCGGTTGTTGTTCAGAATGCAGGTTTTGGGGCCACCTGGGCCGGGCCTATCGCTTCTCTGATAATGGAAAAATACCTTACCGATTCGTTACGCCCGGAGCGTTTAAAAGAAGTAGAAAGGGTTGCTGCCGCTAACCTGATGCCCAGCTACCTTCCTAGGCTGCAATACAGAGAAGATTCCATCCGTGCATTTAAAAGGTTTGAAATGACCAAGGATACCAGTTACATCAGAAAATATATTAAAAAGTCAGGTCAAAAGCCTGCACCTGTTCCGTTCAAAGAAACAGAACGTCAGATAATTCCAAACAATCCGGTTATCAAACCTAAAGACACACTAAAAACCAGGCAGAAGACTGCAATAACATAATGGAACAAAACACTTCTATATCAAAAGGAATAGACTGGTTGTTGGTATGGATATACATTATTCTTGTATGCATAGGCATCATAAGTATATTTGCTGCTTCTTACAGGGAGGGCGAACAAATCGTTCAGGGATTTTTATCTTTTAAAACAGAATACAGCAAGCAGCTTTTATACTTTGGTATTTCCGGAATATTAGCCACGTTTATCTTACTGATAGACAGCAAATTTTTTACGGCAACAGCTAACTTATGGTATGCATTCGGAATAGCGCTGCTGCTGCTGGTATTTCCTTTTCACACAGCGATAAAAGGTACCAATTCTATTATCCGCTTTGGCAGCTTTAACCTGCAACCGGCCGAGTTGTGTAAGGTTTTTGTAAATCTGGCACTTGCCAAATATCTGTCCCGTGTGGAAACTGATTTTCTTAAAACACGTTCACAGCTTATAGCAGCAGGTATTGTAATCCTGCCGGCAATACTTGCTATCATGCAGCATGAAACGGGACTGGCATTAGTATACTTTTCCTTTTTTTTAGTGATGTTCAGGGAAGGGTTGCCTGCAGCCATTCTGATTGTAGGGTTTTCACTTGCAGTGCTGGTAGTGGCCACTTTGCTGGTGGAACCTAATGTATTGGCTATTATACTTACAGTGATCGCCGTGTTAACGATCTTCTTTATGAAAAGGCAGATCAGGAGAAGCCGGCAGATCCTGTTTTACATTGTGGCCCTCTGGACATTTTGTGTTGGCGTGCAACGCTTTGCGGTTCCTTTTATATTCGATAACGTATTCCGCCCTTACCAGGTAAAACGTATTTATGTATTGATTGGTAAGGATTATGTTCCAAAAAATGAAGCTGCCGCCCTTGAAATAGAACAAAACAGTAAAGGAAATAAAAAAGATGATGCAGGTTACAATGTTAAACAGAGTAAAATAGCCATTGGCAGTGGCGGTGTTTTCGGCAAAGGGCTCTTAAGCGGAACACAAACCCGTTATAATTTCGTGCCTGAGCAACAGACTGATTTCATATTCTGCACTATTGGCGAAGGTTTTGGATTTTTAGGTTCTATGATATTAATGATCATCTATTTTATATTGCTAATGCGTATTGTTTTTATTGCCGAACGACAGCGAAGTGTATTCAGCCGGTGTTACGCATACGGGGTGGCCAGTATAATATTTCTGCACATAGCAATTAATATCTGCATGACTATTGGCCTGGCGCCGGTTATAGGCATACCGCTGCCTTTTATAAGTTACGGAGGAACATCACTGCTTAGTTTTACAATATTATTATTTATACTGATTCGCCTGGATGCAGACAGGCAAATGGTATTAAGATAATTTGAACAATGGCTTTTAGCTATCAGCTTTCAGCAAAATACGATATGTTTCGATCATCTGAAAGCTGATGGCTGATTGCAAAAGCGACCATAAAAATCATGAAAATTATCCCGCTTTCCGAAGGTTCCTTTACGATAGATAAATCAAAGCTATTTGTTCCTTTTGATACAGATACTGATGATCTGCAAAGCAGGTCTACGGGGAGTTTGCTGGTGGAAGTTCAACCTTTTGTAGTAATCACTTCAGAAGATGTACTGCTGCTTGATGCCGGACTTGGTTTTGAAAAGGATGGAGTACTGCAACTTCATAAAAACCTGATGAAGCATGGCATCAATCCTTCAGAGGTAACTAAAGTTTTAATGTCTCATCTGCATAAAGACCATTCCGGCGGCGTTAGCAAGGTAAATCCGGTAACATCTTTAAAAGAAATTGCCTTTCCTGAGGCAACATATTATTTGCAAAAGCAGGAACTGCAATTTGCTTATGAAAATGGGTTTCCTTCTTATATTACAGAAGAACTGGACTCTTTGAGAG
>CAXTDO010000545.1:0-5051 GCA_964242315.1 uncultured Flavihumibacter sp. | reverse complement strand
TAGCACGGAGGTCCACGGAGGAAGTTCCTCCGTGGACCTCCGTGCTACCTCGGCTTTTCCTCCGTGGTTAAAAAAACAGCTCGTAATTACACTGCTTTAACCAAATAGTAATTCTTTTTACCCTTTTGAACGAACAAGTAGGTATCATGTAATAGCATGTTGTCTGTAATGTTCATCATAATGCTGTCAACTTTAATTCTGTTAATGCTTACCCCTCCGTTCTGAATCATTTTACGCGCTTCCCCTTTGCTGGGGAAAATACCGGTTTCTGCCAGGAAACTGATTACATCTATGCCAGCTTTAATCTGTTGCATATCGAAATCAAACGTTATCACCCCTTCCAGTGTTTGAAGATCTTCGAGTGTAAGAGAACCCGATTGAGAAATGCCTGGTGAGAATAATTTTTCAGTAGTATTGATAGCTTTTTGCAGCTCCTCTCCGCCATGCACAAACATTGTTACTTCCCTGGCCAGCATTTTCTGCAATTCCCTGGCAGCCGCATTTTTTTCATGTGTTTCAATCAGGGAATCTGTCTCATACTGAGATAAAAAAGTGAACAACCGTATCCATTTTTTTGCATCTTCATCGCTGGCATTTAGCCAAAACTGGTAAAACTGATATGCCGAAGTTTTGTTAAGGTCAAGCCATACATTTCCCTTTTCAGTTTTTCCAAACTTCCCGCCATCGGCTTTTGTCACCAGCGGACAGGTAAAAGCAAACGCTTCGCCGCCGGTTTTGCGGCGGATCAGTTCAGTGCCGGTAACAATATTACCCCACTGATCGCTTCCTCCCATCTGTAGTTTGGCATTTTTATTTTTATACAGCCAGTAAAAATCATAACCCTGCACCAACTGATAAGTGAATTCAGTGAAGCTCATGCCGTTTTCGCTATCAAGCCTTTTTTTTACACTGTCTTTAGACATCATGTAATTTACAGTGATGTGCTTGCCCACATCGCGGATGAATTCAAGGAAGGTAAACTGTTTAAACCAGTCGTAATTATTAACTATTTCAGCCTTATTGGGTCTGGAAGCATCAAAATCAAGAAATCTTTCCAACTGTTTTTGAACGCCTGCCAGGTTTAAAGCCAGTGTTTCTTCGCTTAGCAGGTTCCTTTCTTCACTTTTCCCGGATGGATCGCCTACCATTCCTGTAGCGCCACCCACCAGTGCAATCGGTTTATGTCCTGCCTTTTGCAGGTGAACTAACATTATTATAGGAATAAGGCTGCCGATATGAAGGCTGTCGGCAGTAGGGTCAAAGCCAATGTAAGCTGTAGTGGGTTCTTTTTGAAGTTGCTCCTCCGTTCCCGGCATAATATCCTGGATCATACCCCGCCAGCGTAATTCTTCGATCAGATTCATAAATAACTTTCAATTTCGGCAAAAGTAAATTAATAAATGATGCTGTTTAAATGCAATAATCAGGGAGGAAAGTCGTTACAAAAACTCCAGTCCACCTTGTGAAAACTCAAAAGGTTGTTTTTGTAATGCAGCTAATAAACGTGAAATTTGATCTGGTTAATGGCTGATAAGAATGTAATCAGGCTGCCGGTTGTTATGAACTATTATTATTAAAGTAACAATAACACCTTCGCAACATAACTTACAGACCATTGCTAACAAATAATTCTGATGAGAAAACTATATCCTATTTTGCTTGCAGTCTTTGCCGTATGTGTTACCTGGCACAATTCCTATGCTCAGTTCAGAAAGTATTCCAATGAATTTTTAAATATCGGCGCAGGCGCACGCGGGCTTGCAATGGGTGGTGCGCAGGTGGCTTCAGTAAAAGATGGAAGTGCCGGTTACTGGAATCCAGCGGCACTAGTTGAAATAAAGGAATATCCTCAACTGAACTTAATGCATGCCGAATACTTTGCCGGCATCGGTAAATATGATTATGGCAGCCTGGCGGTACCTATCAGCGGCGGTAAAAGAACATTGGGCCTTTCCATACTACGTTTTGCAGTGGATGATATTCCCAATACCGTTTTCCTCGTGGAGCCGGACGGCACCATCAACTTCAGTAACATTACCACCTTCTCCTCTGCTGACTACGCTTTTCTTTTATCCCTGGCGCAGGAAATTACTTTCCGAAAAACAAAAAAGCTAAACATAGGATTCAACGCAAAAGTTATTCACCGCAAGGCGGGTGAGTTTGCAACCTCCTGGGGTTTCGGTTTCGACGCAGGGCTGCAATATACCGACAACAGGTTGAAGATTGGCATCGTGGTCAGAGACGTAACCACCACTTTCAACGCCTGGTCTTTTAATATTAATGAGAAGATGCGGGAAGTATTTTATGTTACTGATAATGAGATTCCGGTGAAGTCAACCGAACTTACGGCTCCTCAGTTGATAGCAGGCGGCTCCTATAATTTTAAGCTCAGTAATAAAATAAATTTATTGGCCGAAGCCGACCTGGACCTCACTTTTGATGGGCGAAGGAATACTGTAATAAGTTTTAATCCCGTAAGCATCGACCCAAAACTGGGATTGGAAGGTTCCTATAACGATGTGATTTTTCTTCGTGCAGGTATCAATAATTTTCAGAAAGCCTTAGATGACGCAGATATTACCAACAAGAAAAAAGTATGGATCTATCAGCCGGCAATAGGCGCCGGTTTTAAGATTTCCACCGTGCAGATAGATTACGCTTTTACAAATCTGGCAAATCAATCCAATCCTTTATACACGCACATATTTTCTTTAAAGCTTGATCTCAAGAAGAAACAAAGTAAATCATGACCCTACTTAAACCACTTTTGGAAACAATTCTATGAAAAAATTATTTATTCTGTTACTACTCATGATCAGTGCGGGTGCTTTTGCCCAACAGTTTAATAATGAATGGATAGATTTCAGTAAAGTTTATTATAAATTCAAGATAGCCGATTCAGGACTGTATCGCATTAACCAGGCTACACTGAACGGCGCCGGGCTTGGTAATACGCCTGCCGAACAGTTCAGGTTATTTCGTAATGGAGAAGAAGTTCCTTTATATACTTCGGTGTCAACAGGAATACTCCCTTCCAACGGCTACCTGCAATTTTTAGGAGTGCCTAATGACGGTAAAGCGGATAAAGTACTGTACAGGAACCCTTCTTATCAACATACCGACAAGATCAGCTTACAAAGCGACACGGCTGTTTATTTTTTAACCGCAGCCTCCGGCAATAACCTTAGAATGGTAAATGTTGCTAATAACGTTGCCGGTAATACGTTGCCTGTAACGCCTTACTTTATGTATACTGCCGGCAGGTATTTTAAAGAAAATATAAATCCCGGTTATGCCGAAGTAGTAGGTGAATATGTTTATTCATCATCTTACGATAAGGGTGAATTCTGGTCTACTCCTGATATTGCGCCTGGTAATACACGTACCGACGTAATGAATAATCTTTTTGCATACCCGGCCGGAGCTGCCGGCACTATAAAATTCGGTGCGGTGGGAAACGCCCAGAATTCAAGATCGGTAAGAGTTTCATTAAACGGTTCAACAGTAAGGGAATCGCAAATGGATTTTTTCAATGATACCGTAACACAGGCTTCATTTCCTGTAAGTCTTTTAAGTTCTAATGCCGCAAACGTTCAGTTTGTTAATACATCAGCCACCGCTTTGGATAGAATGGTGGTTTCTTTTTATGAACTCTCTTACCCACGGCTTTTTAATTTTGGCGGTGTTAAACAATTTGCTTTTGACTTACCTCCCAAAAATGATGGTTATTATCTGGAAATATCAAACTTTAATGCCGGTTCACAGCCTCCGGTATTATATGATCTCTCTTCTCAACAAAGATATACAGGCGATGTTTCCGGAAGTACAGTAAGGTTTGCCTTACCTGCCAACAATACTGCCCGTAAGCTGATACTGGTAAATGAAGAAGCTTCCAACATTAGAAATATTACCACGTTAACGCCTAAAACATTTCTTAATTTTAAGGATGCGACAAACCAGGGTGATTACCTGATCATCTCAAATTCATTACTGTTCGCAGGACCTAATGGAAATCCCGTTGAACGATATAGAAGTTATCGTACTACCGTTGCAGGCGGCAGCTTCAAGGCGCATATTTATGATATAGATGAACTGGTAGATCAGTTTGCCTTTGGTATTAAAAAACATCCTATATCCATAAAAAATTTCCTTCGCTATGCAAGGGCTAATTTCGCTGCCACTCCAAAATTTACTTTCCTTATTGGCAAAGGTGTGTCGTACAATGAATACAGGTTAAACCAGGTTGATCCTTTGGCTGAAAAACTGAACCTGATACCTTCGTTTGGTAACCCCGCTTCAGACAATATGTTAAGCTCTCCCGACGTAATTTCAAATGCTCCGCTTACCCTCATTGGCAGATTGTCTGTTGTCAGCGCAACGGAGCTGGAAGATTACCTGGAGAAAGTGAAAGAATATGAAACCGCACAGCAAACTGCCTCCAATACTATTCAGGACAGGCTATGGATGAAGAACATTATTCATGTAACCGGTGCAAGCGATAGCTACCTGGGTACGGTACTTTGCAATTACATGGAAGGCTACAAGCTTATTGCAGAAGATACGCTTCTTGGAAGTGATGTAAATGTATTCTGTAAAACCTCCACCAATCCGGTAGAGCAGTTGTCTAACGATAGGATAGCCGATCTGTTTAAACAAGGCCTTAGCCTGGTGACTTATTTCGGCCACTCGTCTTCCACTACGCTGGAATTTAATCTTGATAATCCACAGAATTATAGCAACCAGGGAAAATACCCGGTGTTTTCTGTGAATGGATGCAACGCGGGCAACTTCTTTAAATTCGATCCCCAACGCTTCACATTCAATGAAACATTGTCTGAAAAATTCGTTCTTGCCAAGCAACGGGGTGCTATTGCTTTTATAGCCAGTACTCATTTAGGAATTGTGAATTATCTGAACATCTACCTGGATGCTTTTTATCGCGATATCGGTGGTAAAAATTATGGTGCAACGCTCGGTCAGTTAAATAAAGATGCTTTGCAAAAAGTGATATCAGTTTCCAACCCTACCGATTTCTTCGCACGCATTCAGGC
>CAXTDO010000544.1:0-5055 GCA_964242315.1 uncultured Flavihumibacter sp. | reverse complement strand
TTCATAGGCTAATTCCGCATCATTGGCAACAACCGTTATTTCAAACTGGTTGCCCATAAGCTTCATGGTTTTTTTAAAGGCCTGTGAAGTCATAGAACTAATGTGTTTTCATAGCCGATTGAACATTATCAAGTTCTTTTACAAAACTTTCTGCACCGTTTTTATAAAAGCCATCCCATACCTTTATTACAGATCCTTCTGCGTTGAGCAAAACGGTAAATGGAAAATTGCCCTGTGGATTGTATTTTTCAGCCAGTAAATCGTTTGAAATTTCTTGTTCTTTTGAAATTTTATTTTTCTTTTGACGTGGAAAATCTGCGTTTATCAAGATTAGATGATTAGCGGCATACGTCGAGAAAGCTTCACTCTCAAAAACCTCTTTGTGCAGTTTGATGCAAGGTATACACCAGTCAGAACCCGAGAAATTAAGAAGAATTAATTTATCTTCTTTCCTTGCAATTTGTTTGGCATCATTCATATTAGTTATCCACCCTGGCGGACGAAATATTCCAAAAAGTAAGACGCTTGCAACCAATAGTTTTATCATGCTAAATGATTTATTCGAGGTAGGAGTATATAAATAGAGTAATGGTTGGGTGATAATAATTATTTTTTATGATATTTATTAATGCCAATAATGGAACGTGCGCTAGAGAGGGCTTATTACTTTTAAAATTAAGATATCGGTAGAAGGGAGAAATGTGTCGATGGTTTTTTTACGTCTAAAACTTCTGCCAGAATACTAACACTTCTTAAAAGATGTTTTGACAGTAATGGTAAAGAAAATTTCTTATTAGTTTCTTCAATGTTTGATTCGTATCCGGAATTTTAAAAAATGTATCCGCCCACAGGATTTAAGCTCTTTAACTTTGAATATTATTTTTAATCGCACCCAACTATTTCCATGGTAAAAGCACCTTTGGCAATTTATGGTGTGAATTGCTGGAATTGTTATTTTTAAAATGTGGTTTGTAATATAATGTTTTTCCCTATGAGAATTATAGTTGCTGTATTGCAATTAGCGCTACATACTAAGCATAGATGTTTAGTAAATTTCATGAATCATATTGTCGGCATTGCTTTTTTGTTTTCTATAGTGTTGTTTCCATTTTCATCCTCTGCACAAATTTCGAAGCTTGATGCGCTTTTTGCTAGTGGAGACACGACTGCCGTAATGGACTCTCTATTAAAAGATTTTGATGCCTATCTTGATTCATTGTCAAAACCACAGAGTTACTTCTCTTTAAGTCTAGGTGTGGGAACAGGAATTTTTAGTTATTTAGATGATGCCGCTTTAAACTATCAGGTTAAAAAGAAGACTGTCTTTTTTCCGGAGATGAGCTATTTTCATAAATCCGGGTTGGGCGTTACGGTTTCGGGTTTCTTGTTAAATGAAAAAGGAAAATTGAATGCCTACAAATATGCGATAGGTCCTACCTATCATTTGCTAAAGCCAAATAAATATTCGTTCGACGTTGGTTATTCCCGGTATTATACAAATGAAAATTTATCCTTTTTTACAACTCCAATAAAAAATGAGATTTATGGCAGTATTAATATTAAGAAATGGTGGCTGGAACCTGGAATCGTTTTAAGTTATGGGTGGGGAACTAAAACATCATTCGAAAGTCAACAAACAGCAACTGATCCAAAGCAACTCAAAACTAGCAAGAATACAATAATCGTTGCTCAGTACGATGAATCAGTAAGAGATTTGTCTTTACTCTATTCCTTAAAACATACTTTTTTATTCAGCAATGTACTGATCAAGAATGATCTGCTGTCATTGAAGCCAGTCGTGTTACTTTCGGCAGGAACACAGAATTTGGGGATAAACACTTCCTTCACCAGTGACTTCTTAAGAACTAAAGATATATTACCAGTAAGCTCCACTGCAACAGATGTGCATAAACTGGATTTTCAATCATCAGCTTTCGTAATTCAACTGGATTATTCCTTAGGGAAATATTATTTTATGCCCCAGTTAATGCTCGATTATTATCTTCATATAGCCGATAAAAGATTTAATAGTGTCTATTCGTTAACAACAGGTGTGAATTTTTAATGGTTTATGGTAAAGTTACTTGAACATTTGATCTAGGTGTATGCTTAATGAGACGGACTATTCACTTTTAACTATGGTGATATTAACTGACTGCTTTGGATGATCTGATTATTTGCTGGAAATGTTTACCAATATCATACAGTGACACAACAGGACTTTAATAAGGTTCAATGAAATTTATTAATCATTTTGAATATTGCAACATCCATTCATAGATGTTTAAATTACCTTCTTTATAAGTCGGATTAAGTGCCTTAGTCCATGCATCATGAACTGCTGCTTTAAAGATT
This sequence comes from uncultured Flavihumibacter sp., assembly GCA_964242315.1. Taxonomy (GTDB): domain Bacteria; phylum Bacteroidota; class Bacteroidia; order Chitinophagales; family Chitinophagaceae; genus JADCRZ01. The sequence continues at coordinate 2,700 of CAXTDO010000544.1, read as the reverse complement.
GTTAATTTTGTTGGCATTGGTGGCTTGAAGGTATTCATAATAGAAATGAAATCTTTAGCCGTTGAGACATTGACAATCGGGTCCTCATCATTGTGAAATGCCCATACGGGCAATTTACCGTCTGCAATATGTCGGCAAGTTGCCGAGTCATTGGTAACGCCGGATATTGGCGCAATTGCCGCCAGTTGAGAAGGATAGTCACCGCCGGTCTCAGTGGAAACAAAACCACCCATGCTGAGACCGGATATATAGATTCGAGAAATGTCTATGCGGTATGTTTTTTTAGCGAATACAATAATGTCTTCAATGGCTGAACTACCGGGACGTTTATTAAACTGCGGATTAAGGATTATAAATGAAAAATTTTTCCCGTTTACATTAAAATTAGGTGGAAACTTAGAGATATAAATCAGTTGCGCTATTCCATCATTTAGTAATAAAGTTAGATCTTCAGGATTACTTCCAATCTGACCAGCGCCATGAATAAATATTAATAACGGGTAACTTTTTGTAGTTACCGGGTAGTGGCCTGGCAAAGTAACAAACATACCGTTGAGCGAGCTATTAATGACAGATGAATCCCTGGTCAGCACTAAAGGATCTGTCTCAATTATGTCATTTACAGAAATCTCTTCTTTTAATGATGTTTTTTTACATGATATAAACAACATCAACCCCAGTACCATATATAAAAATTTCTTAACATTCATATCTCTGTCAACTTTATGAAAATTTAGGCTTCCACAATACACAGTAAGGTTATTTTGTATGTAATGCAGGAGATATATGAAAGTATAAGAATTATCCATAGAAAAAATTTTGTTCATCTCAAGATTCAGCACGTTTGACGATACAAACTACTTAGTAGAGCTTGTAACCTTATATTTACAAAACACTAAAACATTTAATATGAAGTTAAGATCAATTATCGCAATGGGCATTACCAGCTTTTGTTTTATTGCGTTTGTATTTTTCTCCTGTACTAAAGCCACGGAAAGTATAAACAGTATTAGTACCGCAACTGCTGCTAGTGTCATGGCGCTAAATTGTTCAGCAGCTACCTATTCCAGCGGGTTTACCAGCGGCGCTTCTTACAGTGGCACAGCAACTGTACCTTACACCGGAGGTAACGGCGAGACTTATGGAGAAGGTACCCCAATCCCGTCCACTGGTGTAACGGGCTTGACTGCTACTTTGCAGGCCGGGACCGCATCTGCTACCGGTAACCTGATTTTTTTGATAAAAGGCACTCCAACGGCTATTGGTACAGCAAATTTTGCAATCAGCTTTGGAGATCAATCGTGTTCGATTTCATTAACGATTGCGGCTCCAGGTTCAATAGATTGTGCGTCCGCAACCGGAGTAGCCAAACTTGTTTGTTTGACCGACGCTTTTAAAGCTACCCTTTCTTCCGATCAAATTACAACCCTGCAGCTGGCTTACACATTTTCTAACATTAGAACATGGTCTAACCTTCCGGCGGGATTCGCACGACGTTTAGGACTTAAATTCGGAGATCTAAACGCCACGCAGTTAGCTGCCGCAAAAGCTATCGTTAAAGAAATGAGTGGCACAACTCCAAATGAAGGATGGGATGAAGTTCAGCAGGTATGGGCTGCCGACGACATTCTTAGTGCCGGGGGAGGTGGAAGCAACTACGGATCAGGTAATTATTACATTGCATTCTTCGGTACACCCGCCACTACCGGCACCTTTGAAATAATGATGACAGGGCATCACAAAACAGTTGCAAATACGTACACTAACGGTGCTTTAGTGGCTGCCACGCCGCATTTTGCCGGTGTTGAACCGGTATCATTTACTGTGGGGACTACTACTTATGCCCCTATTAGTCAGGAGAGGGATGCATTTATTGCTGTACTTAATAGCTTAAGCACTACTCAGGCTAATACTGCCCTGTCCGGTTCAACCTTCTCCGACTTGGTACTAGCACCCGGAAGAGATTGGCAGTTCCCGGCAACAAGTTCAGGTTTACAATGCAATAGTATGACTGCAGCACAAAAAGCTTTGGTATTGAACGTTATAAAAACCTATGTCTATGATATTGATGATGTGAACGCTGCAAAGATTTTTGCAACGTACTCTTCCGAAATAGACAATACCTATATCTTGTATAGCGGAACTCCCACATTTAATACAAGGAATGATTACTACCGAATAGACGGGCCGCACGTTTGGATAGAATTTGGAGTTAATACGCTCAACGTAATCGCATCAAGTGGTGTGCATTATCATTCACTTTGGAGAGACAGGGTAACAGATTATGCGGGAACAAAAAATTAAAAAGTCTATTGGCGAACATTACTGTGATTATGTATATATGCGTTTCTACAGTAGAATATCATTCTTGCAATATTAAATCGTTGATAAAAAACCCAGGCTAACCTGGGTTTTTTATAATATGTAATGGCGTCGCATCAACTGAACCGATCAGGAATAGAATTATAACATGAACATAAAAGTCCATTTTTCAATTTTATTTGCGTAACCCAACTATTTGCCACCTTCCGGCATCTGGTTACAAAACCATCAGATATTTTAAGGGCACTAGTTGATAAATGTTTAATAGGCGACCGTTCAGCTCAAAATGCGCTCTATCATGCCATGGCGGAGCAGATGTATGCTGTTTGCATACGTTTCAGCCGCACGCGGCATGAGGCGGATGATATACTTCAGGAG
>CAXTDO010000543.1:0-5056 GCA_964242315.1 uncultured Flavihumibacter sp. | reverse complement strand
CGATACAGACTTATTTCAGGGCCGATGGTAAACCCGGCTCGCTACAAAAGGGTCTGGACCGGTTATGCCGTTATGCGGTGGATTCCGTGGAGGATGGCTTTGAGGTGCTCATCCTTTCAGACAGGGCCATTGATTCGGACCATGCTCCCATACCTTCACTGCTGGCGACTTCCGCGGTGCACCACCATCTTATCCGTAAAGGACTAAGGGGACAGGTTGGCCTGGTAGTAGAAGCAGGAGATGTTTGGGAAGTACACCATTTTGCCTGTTTGATTGGCTTTGGCGCTACCGCTATTAATCCTTACCTCGCATTATCATCCATCCGCGATATGAGGTTAACCGGTAAGATAGAATCAGAACTCGAGCCTGATCAGTTGAAGAAAAATTATATCAAAGCGGTAAACGACGGACTGCTGAAAGTATTCTCGAAAATGGGAATATCCACCCTTCAGTCTTACCAGGGCGCGCAGATCTTTGAAATCATCGGCGTTAATAAGAGCGTGGTAGATAAATACTTTACAGGCGCTATTTCAAGAATTGAAGGAATGGGACTGGATGAAATCGCCAGGGAAATTCTTGCCAAACATTCATTCTCTTTCAGCAAAAAGGAGATACCGGTAGACAGACTTCCTGTGGGCGGATTGTATCAGTGGAAACGCAAAGGCGAATACCATCTTTTCAACCCGCAGACCATTCATTTATTGCAGTATTCTACCAAAATGAATGATTATCATGCCTTTAAAAAATACTCTAAACTTATTAACGAACAGGACGACAAAGCCTGTACTATCAGAAGCCTGTTCCGTTTTAAACGCAACCGTTCTTCCATTCCTATAGAAGAAGTAGAACCGGCTGAAAATATCTGGAAACGTTTTGCTACCGGCGCCATGAGCTTTGGCTCTATATCCTGGGAAGCGCATACTACTTTGGCAATCGCCATGAACAGATTGGGTGGAAAAAGTAATACGGGAGAAGGTGGTGAAGATGAAAGAAGATACGAACGTTTACCTAACGGTGATTTTATGCGCTCCGCTATCAAACAGGTAGCCTCCGCCCGGTTTGGCGTAACCAGCCAGTACCTTACTGAAGCAGATGAGCTGCAAATAAAAATGGCGCAGGGAGCTAAGCCTGGGGAAGGCGGCCAGTTGCCCGGTCATAAAGTGGATGACTGGATAGGAAAAACGCGTCATTCCACCCCGGGCGTAGGACTTATTTCTCCACCGCCTCATCACGATATCTATTCTATCGAAGACCTGGCTCAGTTAATCTTCGACCTTAAAAACGCCAACCGCCAGGCTCGCATTAATGTGAAGCTGGTTTCAAAAGCAGGGGTAGGAACGATCGCTGCCGGCGTAGCCAAAGCAAAGGCCGACGTTATTTTAATATCCGGTTATGATGGCGGAACCGGTGCATCGCCTATAAGTTCCTTAAAACATGCCGGCTTACCCTGGGAGCTGGGTTTGGCAGAAACACATCAAACCCTGGTAAGAAATAAATTGCGCAGCAGGGTGGTGGTCCAAACCGACGGCCAATTAAAAACCGGGCGAGATATTGCCATCGCCACGCTGTTAGGCGCCGAAGAATGGGGTGTTGCAACTGCAGCACTGGTAGTGGAAGGCTGCATCATGATGCGTAAATGTCATCTGAATACCTGTCCGGTTGGTGTAGCTACACAGGATGAAGAATTAAGAAAGCGCTTCACCGGTAATGCTGATCATGTAGTAACGCTGTTTAAATTTCTTACACAGGAATTCAGGGAGATAATGGCAGAACTCGGCTTTAGAACGGTAAATGAAATGGTGGGCCAGGTAGAATATTTGGAACAAAGAGATAATATTACCAACTGGAAATACAGGAAGCTTGATCTTTCTCCAATCCTTTATAAAGAACCTGCTTCTCTGTATACAGGTTTGCATAAAATGGAAGAGCAGGATCATGGTTTAGCCGATGTGTTAGACTGGAAATTGTTAAAAGCAGCGCAACCTGCGCTGGAAAATAAGGAGAAGGTTTTTGCAGAATTTCCGATAAGAAATATCGACCGTACTGCAGGCACCATCCTTTCTAATGAGATAAGCAAATTGTACAAAGCGGAAGGACTTCCTGAAGATACCATACATTTTAAATTTACCGGTACTGCCGGACAAAGCTTTGGAGCATTCAACACCAAAGGGGTAACCCTGGAACTGGAAGGTGATTCCAACGACTACTTCGGAAAGGGTTTGAGTGGCGCGAGACTGATCGTTTACCCTTCACACGAAGCGGCTTTTGTTCCTGAAGAGAATATCATCATCGGGAATGTAGCATTTTATGGAGCCACTTCAGGCGAGGCTTTTATAAGAGGCAAAGCAGGAGAACGTTTTGGCGTGCGCAACTCCGGAGCAAATGTAGTAGTGGAAGGCGTGGGCGATCATGGCTGTGAATATATGACCGGTGGTAACGTGGTGATTCTGGGAGAAACCGGCAGAAACTTTGCTGCCGGAATGAGCGGGGGTATCGCCTATGTGTATGACGTAAAGAACCAGTTTGCTTCTTTATGCAATATGGAAATGGTTGACCTGGATACCTTGTCTGAAAATGATACGCAGCTTTTACAAAATATGATCACAAAACATTACAATTATACCGGCAGTTCTGTAGCCGGCTTTGTATTGAATGATTTTGATAACCAGGTAAAAAATTTTGTAAAAGTATTCCCTAAAGATTATAAGAAGGCATTAAAAGTAAACGCAGAAAAAAGCCTGGCTCAAAAAGTATGATCAGGTATGAGGTATCAGTAAGAACTCAACTAATTTTCTGATACTTACACCTCATACCTCATACCTGATAATTAAACACTAAAACTGTTCGCTTTATAGCAGATTAGGAGGAAAAACGATGGGCAAACCAACCGGGTTTATGGAATTTACAAGGGAACTTCCTGCAAAGCGTTTGCCGCAGGAAAGAATCCATGACTACAGAGAATTTATAGAAAGATATCCTGATGAAAAATTAAACCAGCAATCTGCAAGATGCATGGATTGTGGTATCCCTTTCTGTCATAATGGATGTCCCCTGGGTAACATCATTCCCGAATTCAACGATGCAATATATCGCAAGAATTGGCTGGAAGCATACGAAATACTAAGCTCCACCAACAACTTTCCTGAATTTACAGGAAGAATTTGTCCGGCACCCTGCGAAACGAGTTGTGTTTTGGGAATCAACCAACCGGCGGTGACGATTGAAGAAATTGAAAAACATATTATAGAGATCGCATTTGATAAGGGTTTCGTAAAAGCGCGTAAACCCAATTTAAGAACTGGTAAAAAGGTTGCCGTTGTAGGATCGGGTCCGGCCGGACTGGCAGCCGCAGCCCAATTAAATGATGCCGGGCATCTGGTGACTGTTTTCGAAAGAGACGACGCGCCAGGTGGATTACTGCGTTATGGCATTCCGGATTTTAAACTGGAAAAATGGGTGATAGATAGAAGATTGAATATTATGGAAGAGGAAGGTATCATATTCCGTTGCAATGCCAACGTTGGAGTAGATGTTAGTATCAACGATTTGCTACGGGAGTATCATGCCATCGTTCTTGCAGGCGGCTCCACCATTCCGCGTGATCTTAAAGTTCCGGGCCGAGAACTCAAAGGCGTTTATTTTGCGATGGAATTTTTAAAACAACAAAACAAACGGCTTAATAAAAAAGATGTAGGTGGAGAAGATATTTTTGCAACAGGCAAAAACGTGGTAGTGATAGGTGGCGGTGATACCGGCAGTGATTGTGTAGGAACTTCCAACCGTCACCAGGCAATAAATATTACCCAGTTCGAGCTGTTGCCTGAACCACCAAAAACCAGAACGCAATATATGCCCTGGCCCACTTATCCGATGACTTTAAAAACATCATCTTCTCATGAAGAAGGCGCTAATCGGAGATGGGGAGTAGCTACCAAAGAATTTCTGGGAGACGAAAATGGAAATCTCAAGGCCTTAAAAGTTGTAGAGCTGGCGTGGAAGTTTGCAGAACAGGACAGACCTGCAGGCGTGGAAGAAGTGCCAGGAACGGAAAAAGAACTTCCCTGCGAATTAGCGCTGCTTGCAATGGGATTTGTACATCCGCAGCACCAGGGCCTGCTCCAGGAATTAGAAATCGAACTAGATGAAAGAGGAAATGTAAAAGCTTCTGAAAAAGCTTATCAGACTAATATTGCTAAAGTTTTCACAGCAGGCGATATGCGCCGCGGACAATCCCTGGTAGTGTGGGCTATAAGTGAAGGCAGAGAATGCGCCCGCAAAGTTGATGAATACCTTGTTGGTTATTCACTGTTGGAAAGTAAAGATCATCATGTAGCCAGTTTCTAATTATTAACTACTAATAAAAAGGCCAGTCTATAAATTATAGACTGGCCTTTTTATTTTCTCATATAAAAAATATTCCCTTTATAATAATTTACTTATCAACATCTTACAAAAAAATTCATTAATATATATCATAAATTTTTTTGTACATTAAAATTATTTATATTTGGAGGAAATCAAGATAAGCTCTCTTCTTATAAGGGTATTCTTATGTTCAAATCGTATATTTATATTTTTAATGTTTAATTTGTTTAAATGAAAAATCTTACATTCAAGCAGGTAGCACCATTTTTAGTGCTATCTCTCGTTGCGGTAGCTTCTATTTTTATTCCCACGCTTCCCAACTTCAATGATCAGGGTAAGTACAATACTGCCGATATTGCATGGATAATTGTAGCTACAGCGTTGGTTTTTCTGATGACTCCGGGATTGGCATTTTTTTATGGTGGTATGGTTCATCGTAAGAATGTACTTTCTACAATGATCAAAAGCGTGGTAGCGGCAGGAGTTGTAAGCATTCTTTGGGTGCTGGTAGGATTCAGTCTTTGTTTTGGCGACAGCATTGGGGGTTTCATTGGAAATCCGGCTACTTTCCTGTTTTTTAAAGGAGTCGCTTCCGGAGCGCCGCTCTTACATGGCGCTGCATCTGCCATGACAATTCCGTTATTACTGTTTTCTTTGTTTCAACTCCTGTTTGCTATCATTACTCCTGGAC
>CAXTDO010000542.1:0-5056 GCA_964242315.1 uncultured Flavihumibacter sp. | reverse complement strand
TGGATCATGGAACCGTGCCCCTTTAAAACAGGGTGGTTACTTCGTTGCCTTCGTCCCTTTCAAAGATTGAAAGCCCAGCGGAGACTATGAAGTGTTCGCAGAGAATTTCGCAGGCAAAGACATTTTCAATCCCGGCGATGCTTACCACCGTCCATGCGGACTGGCCCAGGGTCCGGATGGTTCGTTGTATATTTCTGACGATGTTAAAGGCACGGTTTGGAAACTGGTATATGGTAAATAGAATTAGGAACGACCTGTGAGGTTTTTAGAAACCTCACAGGTCGTTCGCTCTTGTTTAAAAACTATTTACCATCATTAACTCATTTATTCAGACAATCTACATCATGAAACAATTGCTCTCTGTTCTCAGTTTATCACTATTAATTGTCACCACGTATGCTCAGGTAACCAAAGCCCCTGCGTATCCACTAATCACGCACGACCCGTATTTCAGTATATGGTCATTCAATGATACCCTTAACACCGCGCCTACCAAACACTGGACAGGCACCGAACAATCCATACTCGGTATGATAAAAGTAGACGGACAGATCTATAAATTTCTGGGCGATGACCAAAAGACTTTTGAAAACGTAATTGCCACGGCAGACGAAAAACCATACTACGCTCAATATACAGAATCCATTCCTCCCGAAGGATGGATGAATATGGATTTTGTTGATAAAGAATGGAAACAGGGTGTACCGCCATTTTCAGACGACAAGACGCAGGCCAGGACAATCTGGAACAGCAAAAATATCTGGATGCGGCGCACCTTTCAATTAAACAAAGTAAATGTAAACAAGCTCTTCTTAAAATTACACCACGACGATAATGTAGAAGTTTATATCAATGGTGAAATGGTATACAACGTAAAAGGATGGAATGGCAAATACCAGAATTTTCCGTTAGCTGATGCAGTTAAAAGCAAATTAAAAAGAGGTAAAAACGTACTGGCCATTCATTGTGCCAACACTGCAGGAGGTGCATTTTTAGATGCCGGACTTGTAGATGAAACACCTGCCAAAAAAGGAAGTGAGGTGATTGCCGCTACACAAAAAAGCGTAGAAGTGAAGGCTACTCAAACAGTTTATAAGTTTGCCTGCGGCGGTATTGACGTTACCGTAAATTTTACTTCACCGTTAATTATGAGCGATCTCGATCTTCTTGCAAGACCGGTTTCCTATATTACTTTCAGCGTACAGGCGAACGATAGTAAACAACACGATGCACAGCTCTATTTCGGAGCATCTTCTAATCTTGCCGTTAACAATCCCATCCAACAGGTAGCAGCTACCAAATATAAAAGTGGTGACCTCTCCTTCTTAAAAGCAGGCACCGTTGAGCAGGCGATATTAGGTAAGAAGGGCGACGACCTGAGGATAGACTGGGGATATTTATATGTTGCAGCGCCCAATTCGTTAAATGCCATACAGAGCATATCTGCTGCCGATAAGGTTTTGTCGGCCTTTACTGCAACGGCTTCATCATCTGCCGGCGAGGAAGGAAAGCAATTCATGCTTAACACGGTTATACCACTTGCTCAAATTGGTTCGCAGCCACAGGATAAAACAGTCATGATTGGTTATGACGACCTTTTTTCGGTTCAGTATTTTAAAGAAAACCTGCGGCCCTGGTGGAAAAAAGATGACTCTTACACCATAGAAAATGAGTTTAAAAAAGCACTTACAGATTATAAAAAGGTTATTGAACAATGCCAGTCCGTAAATAACACCATTTACAACGATGCCCTTAATGCCGGCGGTGAATCTTACGCCAAACTATGTGTAATCGCTTACCGGCAGTCAATAGCCGCTCATAAGCTGGTGAAAAGCCCTCAAGGTGAAATGTTATTCTTATCAAAAGAAAATTTTAGTAATGGGTCTATCAATACGGTGGATATTACTTATCCATCCGCCCCGTTATTTCTTGTTTACAATCCAGACCTGTTGAAAGGAATGATGAATGGCATTTATTACTACAGTGAAAGCGGCAAATGGCCTAAACCCTTTCCTGCTCATGATCTCGGAACTTATCCCTTGGCTAACGGCCAAACGTATGGCGAAGATATGCCTGTAGAAGAATGTGGTAACATGGTGATATTAGCCGCCGCCATCACAAAAGCTGAAGGAAACGCCGAATATGCACGCAAACACTGGAAAACATTAAATACCTGGGCTCAATTTCTGGTCAGGGAAGGTTTTGATCCTGCTAACCAGTTATGCACAGATGATTTTGCGGGTCACCTCGCAAGAAATGCCAACCTATCAGCTAAAGCAATTGTGGGCATTGGCGGTTATGCAATGATGGCCAATATGCTGGGTGAAAAGGATACTGCCGCTAAATACGAAGCTATTGCAAAAGACATGGCCACCCGTTGGATGACAATGGCCGATGCGGGCGATCACTATGCTTTAACCTTTGATAATAAGGATAGCTGGAGCCAGAAATACAACCTTGTATGGGATAAATTGATTGGAATGAAATTGTTTCCAAAAGAAGTATATGATAAAGAGGTCGCATACTATCTTACCAGGCAAAACAACTATGGCTTACCGTTAGACAGCCGGAAGACCTACACAAAATCAGACTGGATCACTTGGACCGCAACATTGTCTGACAAGCCCGCAGCGTTTGAAGGATTCATTAACCCGGTATATAAATTCGCTACCGAAACTACTTCCCGCGTGCCAATCAGCGACTGGCATGAAACCACCACCGGCAAGCAGGTAGGTTTCCAGGCAAGGAGTGTCGTGGGTGGGTATTTTATTAAGGTGCTGGATAAGAAGTGGAATAAGTGAGATTTTGCATAGTAACTAAGGTTGTAAGTTTTTTTTAACCACAGAGAGCACAGAGGAGGAAACCCTCTGCGCCCTCTGTGTTTCCTCCTCTGTGCTCTCTGTGGTTAAAAAAAACTTAAACGGCTAAAGGCTACGAGGTCAGTTAACGATTAATATAAATGTTTCCAAAACCCAACGGCACAATGTACAAATGCCTGCTCCTTCCTGCACTATTAATTTCCATTTTCACAAACGCACAAACACCAGTCGACGTTTCTGCATTTAATAACAAAGGCAGCACTACTATTTCTGTTAAACAGAATGTGATTGACATTACCTGGAAGGTAAGCAAAACGGAAAAAGGACTGCTCCAACTAAATCTAACAAACGGACAACCCCTGTTCCAAAGCATCCGCATGAGCAGCCATGGAACATTTCACGAAATAGCAAAAGACCTTGATCCTTCGTTTGTGGTTACTATTGGCAAGAGAGACCTCATTTCACAAAACGGCTGGAACATTTTTTTCGACAAAGTGCCATTAAAACCCTTCAGGGCTTATGTTGCCAGCATCAATAAAACAGACGCAGGTATATCCTCGGAAGGCTCAAGAACCGTCATCACAGTTTCACAGATAACTGCCGAAAGGTTCAGCGGAGACATACAGATTACATTGTACAACGGCAGCCCTTTATTCAACATAGCGGCTGTAATGTCAACCGAAGTAGACTCGACCGCCGTTGTGTACGACGCCGGACTTGTAAGCAAAACATTTGACTGGCAAAGATTACTGTGGTCTGACCCACTGAATAACATGCAGGAAACAAAGCCCGCAAAACAATCTGCCAGTACCGACCTTGCGGTAAAATACCGGACTATCATCGGCGTTGGTAAAGAAGGCAGTCTTGCTGTGTTCCCGGCGCCTCATCAGTATTTTTATCCGCTCGACGAATGTTTTAATTTAAAGTTTACCTGGTATGGTAGTAATTATCGTAACATGATTCCGGAATATGGGATTGGTATCAGACAGGATCTGTATGGCGACAAGCGATATGTGCCCTGGTTCAACGCACCTCCGGGTGCCAGACAACGCATGAATTTCTTTTGCCTGCTTAGTACTGAAAAAGACGGGAAAGTATTGGAAACTGTTAAGCAGTTCACACATGGCGATTCTTACGTTCCATTACCAGGCTATAAAACGATGGGCAGCCATTTTCATATTGAACATACCACTAATGTACTTGCCGGAAAACCGATGCCGGACACGCCGAACTTTGTAAAGGTGTTTAAGAACACCGGTCTTAACATCATACACCTTGCAGAATTCCATGGTCCCGGTCATCCGAAAGGTCCGGAAGATCAGCGGTTTGTAGAGCTGAAAACGTTGTTTGACGAATGCAAACGGTTATCAGATAAAAATTTCCTTTTATTGCCAGGGGAGGAGCCCAACAACTTTTTCGGAGGTCACTGGTTGGAGTTTTTTCCCAGGCCTGTGTTTTGGATGATGTCGAGGAAACCCGAAGAACCATTTATGTCAACCGATCCAAAGTATGGCAAGGTCTACCGCATAGCCGATAAGGATGAAATGCTTAAATTGCTACAGCTTGAAAACGGGTTAGCATGGACTGCGCATGCCAGAACAAAAGGCTCCACAGGCTATCCCGACAAATACAAAGAGGAAGCGTTTTATAAATCCGATCATTTTTTTGGCGCCGCCTGGAAGTCGATGCCGGCCGATCTTTCATTACCAAAACTTGGACTGCGCGTACTTGACCTGATGGACGACATGGCTAACTGGGGCCTTCGAAAACATGTACTTGCGGAAGCCGACCTTTTTCAGATAGAGCCGGATTTTGAGCTCTACGCACACATGAACGTCAACTACCTACAGCTCGACAGCCTGCCTTCTTACAACCAGGGATGGCAACCGGTACTGGATGTAATGAAGCAGGGAAAGTTTTTCGTATCAACCGGCGAAATAGTGTTCCCTTCGTTTACGGTTAATGGAAAGACATCAGGAGAAGTAGTGCCCGCCGGTAATGGAAACGTGCAAGTAAAACTTGCAGCCAGTTGGACTTATCCATTAAATTATGCAGAAATTATTTCCGGGGATGGAAAACAGGTGTTCCGTCAGCACATTGACCTTAAGAATACCGAAGCTTTTGGTAAAAAGAATTTCGTTTTCAATGCCGATCTGAAAGGAAGAAAATTGGTGCGACTGGAGATGTGGGACGCAGCAGCAAACGGCGCCTTTACACAATGTGTGTGGCTGGATTAG
>CAXTDO010000541.1:0-5059 GCA_964242315.1 uncultured Flavihumibacter sp. | reverse complement strand
AGTGCTTCGCATCTTAATTGAACGTCCCCTCCTTGAAAAGGAGGGGAACCGTTACCTGTTCGTCAGTCCTTAACTTAATTACATTGACCTTCGGGGTTTTTACCTCACACCTCATACCTCATACCCCATACCTGACAACTCAGGGTGTAAGCTTCACCGAGCCGTCCCTGCCAAACCTTGGGTATTGCTGGTCCATGTCAACCGGAATAAATTCTATCATGTCAAAGGTTAAATTGTTGCCTGATCCTCCATTGTCTTTAATGGCTGTGAGGCGTATTTTATGACGGTCCGTTGTTTCTACATTAATGATACCTGCCAGTTGTGCCGTTTGGTTGGTACTGCCCGTTTGTGGACCGCTGGAAGAGTATCTCTTGAATCCCTGCGATTCAAGTACCGCATCTGCACCTGTAGCGGAAATGCTTTGCTGAAAATCCACTATCCTGGAAAGTGTGTTGCCATTAAAGGATACCTGTGTGTACATTCCCTGGTTGGCGCGGCGGTAGCACATCCACACTTTGTACCTGCCTTTTATCAGCAGCGGGGTGGTGAATTCTATCCAGGCATTCTGGTTAGCTGGTGTTCGCAGGTTAAAATCAAGGTGGTCGTCGAAAAAATAGAAATTAGTGGTAGTGGCTGCATCTACCGTATATTGAAAAGTAATGGTATTGTTTTGCCAGGTAACGTCCTTTAAGAGCCCGAAAGGAATCGGCATATTCTTACCGGGTTTGCGGAACACCGAAACATTTTTGCGTATCTCCGGCTGATCGCCTACATCAAAATAAACAACTGCCGGAGTGCGGATTTTAATAAAGATATCGCCAGCCAAAGCATGCATTACACCGTTAGTAGCGGAGTTATCGCTTGCAAGCCTGTTTAAAGCTACGCCGGGTTCATTTACTCCGTTAAAGGTTGCCTGGTTAAGCAGGATGGTTTCATTTTGAAGTTGGGCCGTGACCACATTCAATGGCGCCAACGTTGGATGCGACGGTGTTGAAACAACATCTGCGGCATATTTAATGCCGGTAAGTACATGATAAGCCATGTATAAAAAAAGACTATCATCTGTATTCCGGGGGTTGCCTGTTTTGCTATACTTTGTTACCAGGTCGGCGTAGCTGTTGATACCAGCAATTTTGAGAACAGAATCGGATTCAGCCAGCAAGGTGAGCCAACGCCTGGTGGTATCGGTAGTATTTACAGTATTTAAAGTATCGTATAGTCCTGTTGATTTTAACGCTAGTGTAAAAATCGAGAATTTGGGGTTCTGCTCGATCATTTTAGCAATAGTGAGTTGTGCAGGCATCAATACATGATCTATCACATGGATGTAACCATTGCCTGTAGCGATATTCGGCTGGGTGATGATTCCCTGGCGGTTTACCACAATCACAGAAGCATCGTTTACGCCGGTGATGAGGTACTGACCGTACATGGTAGGAGCGGGCATTTTGCCATCTGTAAAAGAGCCTGTTGAAAGCGTATCCTGAATTAAATGAAGCCTGCATAAGCTCAATAATTGCGCAGTATCGAGGGCATCGGTGGAAGACTTTCCAATTTGCTGAAGATATAGTTTGAAAGCATCATTAGTAGGTGCAAAACAGGTGTAAGTACCATAAGCGTTGAGAAAGGGACTGATATTGGTACGGTCAAGCACTTTTAGAAATTCCGAAAATTTGTCAGGATACCTTCGCATATAATCCACGATGTTCACGTCGTCCGTTGTAGTAAGTTTAATATGTTGTTTTTGGCAGCCGGTGCCGGATAGCATAACGAAGGCAATTATCACACAGCTTATTAATTGGATCGACTGCTTCATGAAGGTATATTTAAGCATCACTTGTAAAAGGGGTTTTGAACCAGGTTAGGATCGGTTTGCAACTCATAGGCATAGATTGGGAAATAATGGCTGTTAGGATCTTTATATTTTCCAATAGCTGACTGTTGCCTTGCAGGCGCTACTGTTTTAGCCACCATATTCAATAAGATACTAATCCTTTCATACTTATTTCTTTTGGCATTGCGCAATACATCGTACCATCTTTTGCCTTCAAAAGCAAATTCACGGGCCCTTTCTTCCAGGATGAAATCAGACACCTCATTTTTGTCGTCCGGGGAAGGCTGTAGATCGGTTGCTGCCAGTGCATTGGAACGTGCTCTTATTTTATACACCAGGTTTAAAGCATCAGTGCCCCTGCCTCCCAGTTGATTCAGCGCCTCTGCCTTCATTAACAAAACGTCAGCATACCGGTATACAAACCAGTGCGCAAAAGAAGCATCCGGCGTTCTGGAAGTATTATAATTCACTCCCAGGTATTTCCAGATGGCGCCGTCGCTGGTACGCACCGCTGCACCATCACCCCTGATATCTTTATTCTGATCATTGGTGTAATCGATCGTATATTTTTCCTCCCTCACATACGGTGAGGCAAGGTACCTGTTGCGTGTAACAGGGGAAAATAACTGATAAAAAGAATTTAATTTCTGTGCATCGTATTGGAACTCGAAAATCGACTCATTCGAATTTCCGGTATAATACAGGTTGCTGAACCATCCACTGGCATTGGCGCCGTCTATCAAACCGAACTGGTTGGAGTTGATGATATAATCGCATGCTGCGATGCACTCGTTGTATTGTTCCATCCATAAATATACATCTGCTTCTATGGCTTTGACGGTATACCTGGTAATGCGGCCTTTGTCCAGACTTCTTCCATAGCTGATGGCGGCGGTGCTATCGGCAAACTTTAAATCAAGCAATACCTGGGCAAGCACGGTGTCGCCGGATGATTTTGGTAGCTGGATAAGATCCTGATCGTTTGCAGTTGATTTCAATTTCAGCGGAACGTCCCTGAAACTCCTTACCAGGTAAAAATACATCAGTGCTCGAAGCGCATGTGCTTCGGCGAGGTAAGCGTTCAACTGCGGTTGGGTAAGGGTGTTATCCACCGATAAAACACCCGGTGCAAAATCAAGAACGGTATTGCAATAATTAATGGTCCGGTATACCGATCCCCAATAGGCGATTGAATTGGTGGCCAGGGTGTTCACATTCATAACGTCTAGCTCATCGTTGGTAATACCGAGGGCAGGCGCTACCATATCACCTTTTAATTCGCCCCACAAAAACAGCACTTCGCTTAAAGGCTTGTCGCTGCCTGTAGGTGCGCCTAATAAAGAAGCATAGCATCCGATTACTGCCGATTGTACCTGTTCTTTTGTTTTCCAGAATTCCTGTCGGGTGATACCATCCTGCGGTTGCAATTCCAGGTACTTACTGCAGGATGTGTTAGCTATCATCACTATTAAAAATAAAGTAACGCCGTAGAAAATATTTTTCATCATAATTTTTTTGAACTGCATACTTTAGAATGATACTGTTAATCCCAGCGTTGCTGTCAGCGCCGGTGGTGTATTGGAGTTATCGGTTACTACGGTAAAAGGGCCTGTAATGCCTCTTGGCGCTACTTCAGGATCCTGTCCTGTGTACTTCGTAAATGTAACCAGGTTTTCAACCGTCAGGTAAGCGCTCATGTTCTTAACTTTCAGCTTTTTCACCATTTTATCCGTTAATAAATATCGCAGGGTAACCGTTCTGAAACGAAGGAAGGAGGCATCTTCCACATAACGGTCGCTGCCCAGCCAGTTGTAGCCTGCGTTCCATAAAGCCCTTGGAATATCTGTTTCATCACCTGGGTTTTTCCATCGCCTCAGTACGGCCGTACTTTGGTTATTAAAACCATACATGTTGGTGGTAGTCATCTTTGTACCATTTACCACTTTGTAAGATGTTCGGAAGTTAAAGAAGCCGCTTAGCTTAAGATTTCGTTTATACGTGATGGTTGGACCAAAGCCGCCTGAAAATCTGGGATTGCTGTTTCCCAGGTACACGATGTCTTTGTAATCGATGTTCCCGTCGTGATTGATATCTTCGTACCTGGCGTCACCTGGCTGAAAAACGTAATCGGTATTGGGATAATTGAACCGCATGTTTACGCCCTGCCCGTTTGGTCCGATGATGGGTTTGCCCACAATGTCGGTAGCCATTGTTGCAGCCTGGTCTTTATAAACCCCTTTATAACGGTAACCATAGATCGAACCGAATGGATTGTCTACCTGCAAGTAAGTAAGGTATTGACCGTTAGCGGTTGAAACGCCGTTTTGTTTCGGATAGAATGGGGAAATTTCGCGGATGATATTTGCATTGTGAGAAACGTTGAAATTGAAATCTACAGACCAGTCTTTTGTTCGTACCGGCGTTGTGATCACATTTATTTCCCAACCGGTATTATCGAGCGTGCCCACGTTCATGTTAACGGAGCTATAGCCGGTGAAGCTGGGAATTTGCAGGTTATAGAATAACAGGTCTTTGGTGCGGTTCTTATAAAGTTCCACATCCACATTAATTTTCCTGTTAAGCATGATCAGGTTAAAACCAAGGTTCTGACCGTTGATCACTTCCCACTTAAGATTGTTCAATTGCAGGGATTGAGGGTATACGCCGCCCTGGCCCTGGTAGGTCCAGTTATAAGTGCCGTAAAGATTATAAAAAAGGTAATCGTATTTAGGCGGGTTGCCTGCCTTACCATAGCTGGCCCTTATGCTCAGGTCGTTGATGAACTTATATTGTTTGAAGATCTTTTCATCCGATACGCGCCAGCGTGATGATATTGAAGGGAACAACCCGAATCGTTGCGATGGGCCGAACCGGGAGCTGGCATCTCCTCGTAAACCGATGTTAATGATATACCGGTCTTTGTAACCATACTGTCCGTTTATCAAAGCCCCAAGCGTTCTGGTTTGAGAGTAGCCCGAAGCGATCTGCAGATCCTGGTTTTGCGTTCTGGAAGGAGTGGCAGGGTCTTGTAAAAGCGAAGATGCGGTATTGGCTGTTAAAGCCTGGTTTGATACACCCTTGTTGTCGTAAGTTTGAATGGATATCAGGGAAGTCAATGTATGGTTTTCCGGCATCTTGGGATTATAAATAAGATTGGTTTTCGTTTGTACATTATACCCGTCTATATCTCCGTCATACGCCTTGTTAACACTTGTTTCGGTTGTT
>CAXTDO010000540.1:0-5100 GCA_964242315.1 uncultured Flavihumibacter sp. | reverse complement strand
GAGGTCCACGGAGGAGGCTCCTCCGTGGACCTCCGTGCTACCTCGGCTCTTCCTCCGTGGTTAAAAAAAGCACGTTAAATATTTTAATAATAATTTAATTGAGCAACATCATCAAAAAATATATCGGTGACCTCTTCTTCGGTAAGAGGTTCTATGCTGCGTTAACTTTTTGTTCCGTATTCTTCCTGTTACGCTTCTTCATCAAGTGGCTGGGGGTGTTGCCCTATATTGCGATCGGCTCGGTAGCCTGCCTCTTCATCATCGATTACCTGTTTTTATTTCTCGAAAAAAGAGGGCTGTTTGCCGCACGAACCCATGCAGAACGCTTCAGCAACGGCGATGAGAACCCTATACGTATCGATGTGGAAAGCTATTACGATCTGCCCGTGTTGGTTGAAATCATTGATGAGATACCCGAACAATTCCAGCGAAGGGACGTATTCTTTAAAACCTTGATTCCAAAAAAAGAAGCCAGGGCCATTCAGTATTTATTACGTCCGGTAAAAAGGGGCGAGTATCTATTCGGAACCATCAATGCATACGTGAGCGGACCCATTAACTTTGTTAAGCGCAGGTTTCGTTTTCAACAGGATAATATGGTTCCCGTATATCCCTCTTATATTCAAATGAGGAAGTACCAGCTACTTGCAATTCACAACAGGTTAAGCGAGATAGGCATTAAGAAAGTACGGAGAATCGGTCACAGCATGGAGTTTGAACAGATCAAGGAATATGTAGGGGGAGATGATTACCGCACCGTTAACTGGAAGGCTACGGCAAAAAAAGGCCAGTTGATGGTCAATCATTATGCTGATGAAAAGAGCCAGCAAATATATTGTATCATAGATAAAGGCCGGGGAATGAAAATGCCTTTTGAAGACCTGAGCCTGCTTGACTATGCCATAAACGCATCTCTTGTATTATCCAACGTAGCGCTGCTTAAACAGGATAAGGCAGGATTAATCACTTTCTCAGAACGTCTGGGCAGTGTGCTGATGGCCGACAGGAAAGCCACCCAGATGCAATCGATCCTGGAAATTCTTTATAAACAGAAAACCCGCTACCTGGAAAGTGATTTCGAACGCCTGTATGCGCACATTCGTAACCGGATCAGGCAAAGAAGTCTGATTGTATTGTTTACCAACTTCGAATCGCTGACGGGTTTACAACGGCAGTTACCCTTTCTTCGTAAGATCGCGCAACACCATTTACTAATGGTAGTGTTTTTTGAAAATACAGAATTAAAACAATTAACGAGTAATACTGTGAGCGACGTAGCATCCATCTACACCAAAACCATCGCCGAAAAATTTGCTTTCGAAAAAAAGCTTATCGTAAAAGAAATGCAGAAACACGGCATACTCAGCATTCTAACCGCTCCGAAAAACTTAACGGTTAACACCGTGAATAAATATCTGGAGTTAAAGTCGAGACAAATAATTTAATGATTAATGATTAATTAGATTTGAGCCGGTAAAGCTAATTAATTTACCCCATCTATACAATCGCTATCCGTTAATCATTAATCATAACCATTAACCATTAAAATGAGTGTTGAACTCCGCTACTCTGAAGGCCAGGTGCTATTGATTGATAAACCGCTTGGGTGGACGTCATTTGATGTAATAAGGAAAGTACGCAGCCTTATTAAAATCAGGAAAGTAGGCCACGCCGGAACATTGGATCCTTTGGCTACAGGCCTCCTGATAGTATGCACCGGTAAATTTACCAAGAAGATCAATGATTACATGGCTAAAGAAAAAGAGTATACCGGCACTATCACCATCGGCGCCACTACACCTACTTTTGACCTGGAGAGTAAACCGGACAATATGCAGCCCTACCATTTCGTTACCGGCGAGCAGATCCTTGACATGACAAAAAATTTTACCGGTGAAATGATGCAATTGCCACCGGTACATTCAGCTATAAAACAGGACGGCGTGCGGGTGTATGAAATGGCCCGTCAGGGATTGGAAGTGAAAATGGAACCGAGAAAAATTTTTATACAGGCATTTGAAATAACCCACATAGCTCTGCCTCTTATTCAGTTCAGGGTGGTGTGTTCTACAGGAACCTATATACGAAGTCTTGCCAATGACTTCGGCGCTGCGCTTGGTTGCGGTGGCTACCTGAGCAGCCTTAGAAGAACAAGGATAGGTGAGTATGATGTAAAGGATGCTTCACCGATAGAACAACTGGAAGAAAGAATTGTGGAAGAACGAAGAGAAATTTAATCCGGGTTTTACACGGCTTCTTATATTTTCTTGTTGAGTTTAAAGAACTTCAACACAAAATATACAACGCTTAAAGCTGCAATAAATATCAGCATACTCACGCATTCTTTCAACTTAAGATTTGTGAGGAACCAGATGATAACGATAATTGCGATAATGGGTATCGCTAATCCTCCCGGAATTTTAAATGAGGAAGCATCAGGCTTTGCTTTAAGTTTGATAACAGCAAGCGCAACGCCCAGATAAATCAACAACACGGAGGAAGTTGAAAGTATGGCTAATTGTTTGAATTCTCCTGTTATGGAAAAAAAACACCCTAATGCTGTAAATATAATAATGGAGATGTAAGGAGTAGCATATTTTGTATGAACTTTTGCCAACGGCTTAATGGGTATTACATTGTCAACTGCCGAACGAAACAGAACTCGGGGCATGTTTAAAATATCGCTGCTTAAATAGCCAAACATAGAAACGGCAGCGCCTATAATCATTATTGAAGCGCCAAAGGGGCCCACAATTGCTTTCGCAACCTCCGCCAGCGGAGCTTTCTTAAAGCCCGCAAGTGAATTTCCAAGAACACCCTGTGCAATCAGTTGGATGCTTATATAAATTATCAGGATTAGCGTGATGCTTAGCAGGATACTTTTGGGAATTGTTTTGTTGGGGGACTTTACCTCACCGCTCACACTCAGGCTATTCTCTGCACCCTGAAAAGCAAAAAAAAGTACGAGGGATACTTTGCCAAAATCCGTTAGAGCCGGAAAGGTAGTCCAGGTTAAATTTTCAAACTTAACATGAGTAATTCCTAAACAGATCAGTAATAATAACGGAGTCAGTTTGGCCAGTGTGGCCAGTTTCACCAACGTTATGCCCTGCTTTACGCCTATTACATTTATGGCCGTTAGTACAGAAAAAAGCGCCAGGAAAAACACGATTCTTGAAGATTGTCCTGTTAATGTTGGAATAAAGTAAGATAATGTATCTGCAATGGCATTGGCAACTGCGGCTGTTGCCATAAGTGAGGCGCCAAAGATAAACAGGTTGGTAGTTAGAAAGCCAAAGTACCGTCCGAAAGCTGCTTCAATGTATGCGTAGGCGCCACCTGTTACCGTAACCTTACTGCCTACTTCGGCAAAGCACATCATAACAATTGCTATCAAAAAGCCGCAAAACAGGTAAGCAAGCATGCCGGCGGCGCCAAGTCCTTCGCTTACAATAGCCGGCAGCACAAAAATACCGGCACCTATCACCGTATTAATAATGTTTGAGGTTAATCCAATAAGTCCAATCTCTCTTTTTAAACCTTCTTCTGTATTCATGTTACTTGATGTTGTCTGAATTTGTATTCGTCAGACTTTTGGACGAGTGGATCATATTACCAGTCACTATCTTCTTAAAATATTTGGTGAATCATGGTAATCAATCCCATAATCCAAAAATCTGACGAATCCCAATTCAGACAACAACTTATTAAAAAGGCATGCCAATCCCAAGTTGAAACTGTCCTGAACTTAGTTTTATCTGCTGAAACCACCCGTTATTTATGTTTGCATAGAAGGGGTTTTTTACCCTGTAGGCCCAATCGAAGCGAACAAGAAAATAGCTGAAGTCGAAACGGAGGCTGGTACCGGCAGCAACGGCAATATCATGGTAAAGGCGGTTGAATTTAAATGTAGCACCTGCCTGTTCGGCCGTGCTGTCAGCATTTCTGCTCCATATATTTCCTATATCAGTGAATAAAGCGCTTTTAACTTTTATACCGGCAATGGTTCCCACGTTAAACCTGAATTCAGCATTGGCTTCAAGCTGGATGTCTGCAAACCGGTCGTAACCACCGCCATTGAGGGTGTCGTAAAAAATAGAGGAGCCTATACCCAGCCGCCTTACCTGCCACCCCCGCATGCTGTTGGGGCCTCCGGCAAAAAACGATTTAAAAAAGGGAAGCGAAGTTTCTTTGGTGCCGTATTTTGTCTTACCGTAAGGAATTCCCATGCCTGCATAACCACGAAAAGCCCATTCACTTCTTTCCAACCTTATTTTGTGCCAGAAATCTACATCTGCTTTAATGTACCGGTATAATCCACCGGTCTGGTCAACATACTTCCACAATCCTACTATCCCGCCGCTTTCTTCCACTGCTATTTTTAAAGAATTGAACCTGTTACCTTTTGAAAACTGACTCTGGTAAATAAGGTTCTGACTAACAACCAAACCGTTCTTAAACGAATTCTCTAAATTGGGAACCGAGTTAAACAATTTTATAAGGCTGTCTCTTTTTCCCAAACGCACTAATTCAATATTAAAAGGAATATAAAGCCAGGTGGTTTTTCGTTGGCCTGACCTGCCTTCCGATCTTCTTTCACGTGTTACCCACTCATATCCTATTGAACCGTTGATAGATCCAAGTGTAAAGAAATCTCTTCTGTCCGTATAGGAGCTGCTGAAATTTAAGATGGTTCTGGAAGAGTTAAAAGCATCTTCCCTTTTAATCTTAAATGGAAGGATAAATTTGGGAAAATAAATGTTTTGTCCAAAGCTTCCCTGAAGGGTTTGGATTAACCTGGTCTTTGTTCCCAGCTCAATGCCACCACGTATGTTAGTGGTAGATTGAATGGACTCTTTGGCGAAGTTGCGGTTTCTTAAGCCAATATTCAGTCCGATACCGAAAAGATTACTGGTGGCAATGGCATCACCTGAATTGCGGGTAGCTTCGAGGTCGATAACGAGACTTAATTTTCTTGCAGGGTATAAATTGATGTCGGCATTCACCAATCCTAAAGAATCGTTTGGGTGCAGATCGATGGTTGCCTGCTGCCAGGCGCCTAACTGGCTAAAAGTATTGATCGTTCTGAAATATTCACGC
>CAXTDO010000539.1:0-5101 GCA_964242315.1 uncultured Flavihumibacter sp. | reverse complement strand
GCCTTACCCGGCGCAGACAAAAAAAATCCGGATCAAACTTTATCACAGCGATATTTTAAAAACCTACAACAAGAAAACCGTTGATATGGCCACCTGGAATTATATAATCATATTCATTTGTTTGTTGCTGCTGGCTTTTATGTGCCGCCACGAATGGAAACGCCCTAACAAATCGAGGCTGGGGTTACGGTTACCGGCATCTTTTCTTGCGGTGGCATCTTTTGCCTGTATGGCTTTGCCGCTTACAAGAACAGTAACCGCACTCAACACCTCCCGAAAGCAGGCTGTTTTATTAACCGAGGGATTTAATGAAGATAGTGTCACCGGCTTTCTACGTACAAATCCAAACATTCCGGTGTATGCTATCGATAATAATGTAATGGCACCGTCTACACATTACAAAGCACAATTTTTAAATACCGCTGATCTCAATTCATTAACAGGGCAGACTGCGTTGATGCATGTTTTTGGTTATGGCCTTGATAAAAATGAAGTACAGCTTTTGCCTGCTTCTTCAATTATATTTCATTCAACAAAAGTAACGGATGGAGTAGGGTCTGTACATTGGCAACGCCACATTAATACCGGTGGGCAGTTGCGCGTACAGGGAAATTTTGTGAATTCAACTGCCAAAGAAATAAAATTAGTTTTATCGGGCTACGACGTCAGTCTTGATACCGCAATAATACCGGCGAATAAAAATTTAAATTTTGAGCTGATCGCCGTACCCAAGCAATTAGGCAAGGCAGTGTACACACTCACCGCTATTGCAGGAAAGGATACATTAGAGAAAGAACCTGTTCCATTTGAGGTGGAGCAACCCGGTAATTTAAAAATTCTTATTCTTGCCTCATCTCCCGATTTTGAGAACAAGTTTTTAAAGTCATGGCTTTCTACAAATAACTATGCGGTGGTCACCCGTACAACGATCAGCAGGAACAAGTACGAAAAAACATTTCTCAATGCCCGTCAGGTTTCTTTTAACACCATTACCAGTTCATTGCTACATGATTTTGATTTGGTAATAGCAGACGTGAGTGAACTAACTGCTATGGATAAAGCCGGGTTAGCTGCAATTGAATCACAGGTAATTCAAAAAGGAATGGGTTTGATTGTGAAATCAGACAGCGCTGCTGCAGGGCGTTCGTTTTACTCAAAGCCTTTTCCTTTACGTCAGCACTCCGGCGCCAATCTAAAAGATGCAAGCATATACATACCCGTTAGTAATCAATATGCCAGCGCTTTGGTTACTGAAAACCCTGCTTATATTCTGCCCCAACCCGGTACAAAAAGTTTGATAACCGATAAACAGTCGAACGTAATAGTCGGCAGCACTATGTATGGCACCGGCAAAATCGTTTATACCACCCTGAATAATACATTTACATGGATGTTATCAGGTGATAACAAAGTGTACCAGGCGTACTGGTCTTACTTATTGGAGCAGGCCACTGCTGCTGTTCCAGTTGATAAGTCCTGGAGTATAACGCCCGCTTTTCCACACGTAAATAAAGCGGTGGAAATAAACTATAGCAGTAACGATTTGGAAATACCCCAAGTACAGATAGGCGAAGATTTTGTGTACCTTATTCAAAATCCCGATCTGCTTTTTCAATGGAAGGGATCTTACTGGCCCAAACGATCAGGCTGGCAACCGGTAATACAGCAAAACGGTAACACTTTCTGGTGGTATGCCTACAGTGCGAATGACTGGAAACCGATGTCGGCTTTGCAAAAGATACAAACAACTCTCCAGAGCATTAGTGCCAACGGTGACAATGCTTCTAAAGATGTTGCTGAAACCAGGCTGATCACTGTTCCTGTTAGTAAGAAATATTTTTTTATGTTGTTTCTATGTTGTGTCGGGTTTTTGTGGATGGAGAGGAAGTTATAAGGAGATCGGAGTGCAAAGTTTGTACGCTTAGCATTGTAAGGTTTAAAAACCTGCTTAAGGACAAAACAGTGAAGAGTGAATGCAAGGTGGCTTTCCCAGATTTATTCCTCACTCAGAATAATATTTTATGGAAATGGAGCTAGTTAGAGTCATTGTTTTATAAACGGAAATTGATGTTGATATTGTAAACATCTATCCAAACTAATACCTGGCAATCGTTATTAAAAGGTAAACTATGCTTAGAAGTTATTTTAAAATGGCTTTCCGCTCTTTCTTTAGAAATAAAAGTTCGACTATCATTAATCTTTTCGGTCTTTCCATGGGAGTATGCTGTTGCATCTTAGTAATGTTATATGTAAGAAGTGAATTCAGCTATAATAAATTTCATAGTAAAGCAGATAGACTATACCGGGCGTGGATGGTTGTCAAAGATAAAGAAAGAGGCGATTTTACTTCAACAATTACGTCCATGCCAATTGGCCCTGCATTGCAAGAAAAATTACCGGATGTTGAGTATACATCCCGTGTCTGTAAATTTAATACGCTTGTTATGTTAAAAGACAAGAGTTTTAGTGAGACAGTACATATGGTTGATACGACATTTTTTAAGATGTTCAATTTTACATTAAAGCAAGGCAGCCTTGGTAATCCATGGCCCCGTAACAATTCATTAATTATTTCGGAAACACTAGCAAAAAAATATTTCGGCAATGATGAAGCTTATGGAAAAACCCTTGAAGTACAATTAAATAATGATACGGTTTTATTTACCATTTCCGGTGTTGTAAAAAACAATCCAACAGAATCAAGTATCACACTCGATCTTTTAATTCCTTTTTCAAACGATCACTTTTTGTTCAATGATAGAATGCGCTCCTGGGGAAATATAGCTTCAACTGAAACGTATGTATTACTAAAACAGAATACAACCAGTAAATCGGTTGAAAATAAGTTCCCGGAAATGCTACGGGAAGTTCTTCGTGACAAATTTCCTCCTGGAGCTTTTAATATCCATCTTCAGCCAATTACAGACATACATTTGAACACCTCATTGCCCCAAGGGTTGGAACCTGTAAGCAACTCAAAATATTCTTATATTTTATCCACCATCGGTATTTTCATTTTAATGATAGCGTGTATCAACTTTATTACTTTATCAATAGGACGTTCCACCTCGCGCGCTCTGGAAGTGGGCGTGCGTAAAGTGCTTGGTGCAGAAAGGCAACAACTAATTAGACAGTTTTTTGGTGAAGCTGTTTTGCTTACCATATCATCGGTTATTACCGGATGTCTGATGGCACTTTTATTGTTTAAGCCATTTACTACATTACTTGATAAAGATCTTAGCTGGTCCTTCGATTACATTTTTATACTATTTTGCTTTTTACTCATTGCTTTTATTGCTTTCTCAGCCGGCATATACCCCGCCCTGTTTCTTTCAAAATTCAATCCGATTGAAGTGCTAAAAGGTAGATTAAAGTTCAGAAACAATATAGGTATCTTTCGCAAAGGTCTTATTACTGTTCAGTTTATGGTTTCCATTACTATGATTGTATGCACCTGGATTGTTGGACAGCAATTAAATTTTTTAAGATATAAAGACTTGGGTTACAATAAGGAAAATGTAGTTGTAATTAATACCGACCGACGACCTGATGATGGAATGCAACTGGCAAAGCTTTATAAAAACACCTTAGATACTTTGCCCTATGTTGCCTCATCCAGTATTGTTATGTTCAGCCTGGATGAGGAACCATGGGCAACAATGGGTTTTATTGATGGCAAACACAATAGCCGGTCTTTCCAGTTTAACGCTGTTGATGCTGAGTTTGTAAAAACCATGCATATTTCATTAGCCGCTGGTAATAATTTCTTTTCTGACAATGATAGTTCGGTATTAGTTAATGAAGCATTCGTGAAGGGATATGAATGGGAAAACCCAATTGGTCATAAACTTCCAGGGCCATTTCCTCAAACAATAGCCGGAGTAATAAAAGACTTTAATACTGAATCACTTCACACGACTATTAAACCGCTTGTTTTGGCAACTGGTTTCGATGCTATACCACGGGTTACAGAAACAATGTTATACCAACTTCCGCTAAAACCGAAGGTTTTAGTTCGTTTACGCCCTGGAAATATTGTTGAACAAATAAAGCATCTTAAGGAAAATTGGCAACCGCTGGCACCAAGTCAGCAGTTTAATTATAGTTTTTTAAATGAAGGGGTTGATGCCAAATATAGGCAAGACGAGCGAACAGGAGCAATGGTAAAAATGGCTTCAGCCATATCAATATTTATTTCGTGCATTGGTTTATTTGGTCTTGTAGCATTAACAGTTGCAAATCGTACCAAGGAAATAGCCATAAGAAAAGTGTTGGGAGCAACCGTTACAGAAATAATTGCATTAATATCAAAGGAATTTTTGATATTAGTAACATTAGCAGCGTTCATTTCTTTTCCGCTGTCGTTGTTCGCCATGCACAGTTGGCTGAATGATTTCGCTTTTCGTATAGTCATATCGTGGTGGGTCTTCTGTCTTGCTAGTGCTTTTGCTTTAATGATTGCATTGTGTACCATAATCATGCAATCATTAAATGCAGCAACAATTAACCCGGCTAAAGCCATGCGTATGGAATAACAAACTTTTCCAATTACTTAAAGAAATGAAAAATGATAAATAGGTTCAATCAAACTTATGGCATACCTTAATTCTCAGCTTTTTATAAAATACCGGGTGTTCAGCATATATTAAATCAGTAATTGAAGATATCGGAACAATCTTACAAACCATCCATTAAATTTGGGTTATCCTGTAGCACAAAAAAGCCGCTAACATTGCAATAGCAGGACAACAGGTTGAACAATGAGCTATGAATAAGCATCGGCTTATGTCCCGGCAAGACGTCATTAATTTAATTTTAATTTATATCTTCAGCAATACATTTTTTAATCAGCATCAGTTTCTGGCATGATTTCATCTATTGCCCTGCCATTCAATGCTTGAATGAAATGCGTCATATCATACTTAACTTAAAACTAATACAACGAATTATGTATATCACGCAATGAATATTGTGTACCTACGGCACACATTCTCTTTTTAACCTTTTTCTACCGATATTAAATCCCTAACGGGCAATGTCATTTATTTCAATGATGAGTTTTCGCTGCATCCTGTTTGAAAAAAGTTTCTGATAATATCAT
>CAXTDO010000538.1:0-5103 GCA_964242315.1 uncultured Flavihumibacter sp. | reverse complement strand
GCGCAACGCATTTTTACCGGGCAGGCTCAACCTGCGGATTATATGTTGTTTTTATACCTGTTGAATGTAAAGGCCGGAAGAAATTCACCGCCGGTTGAAGAACGTCCTGCCAATAATGGGGATAAAGATGGAAATGCAACTGATAAAGAAAGTACTAACACACCAGAGGAAGAAGGCAATAATCCTTCAGCAGCAACAGAAAGTGGCGAAGTTCAAAATAATAACGCAGCAGGCA
Source organism: uncultured Flavihumibacter sp. (assembly GCA_964242315.1). Taxonomy (GTDB): domain Bacteria; phylum Bacteroidota; class Bacteroidia; order Chitinophagales; family Chitinophagaceae; genus JADCRZ01. Next base: position 4,868 of record CAXTDO010000538.1, on the reverse strand, counting down.
GAAATGGCGAAGCATTTGAAGATCCTGGTACCACACCAAGATATGGCGAAAGAAGAATAAGCGATGAACTATATAATGAACTTCGAGACGAAACACCAACTCAGGAATTAAGAGATATGGTAAATGAAGGAGTTCAGCTTCCTATGGATGATCCGGCCTTACCCGGAAAAACAATTACAAAGCGTTTACATGCTGACCATATTGTTTCTATGGATAAAATTGCAAGGATGGAGGGCTTTGATAATCTAACAAGGCAACAACAACTTGAAGTTTTAAATAATCCTGAAAATTATGTTGGTCTTAGTGAATCAGCCAATACTTCTAAGGGCGCAAAATCTTATCAGGATTGGACCCTTTATAAAAAAGAAAACATACCAGTCGATCCGGATTTTAGACAAAGAATGATTGAAAGAGAAAATGCTGTTGAAAGATTACTGCAACAGCAAATAGACAACTTCAATAACCCACCTAATCCTTAAAGATTTATAGTAATGGAAGAAACGCTTTCTTATATAAAAAAATATTTCCCCAATGCGGAGATAATTAGTGATAGCAAATCAATTGATTCTATTTCAAACAAAATACCCGATGCATGGAAACGGTTGTTTGATATAAAAGATCTGGCTGCCCGAAAAACTTATTTACTAAATACCATTTGGCGTAGCATTGTAAGTAATGAAATGCGTAATACAATAAATTATCTTAATCAGCATATTACCGTAATAGAACTGCTTGAAATTGATGGTGCTTTTTCTATCCTATATGGACTATCGAATGAAAAGGGAAAAACAGTGTATTACAAAGGTGACAGTCCGGTAAGTAATAACATACCTAAGCCATTAAAAGAAGATTTTACTAATCTGCCAGAAGTAGTAAAGGCATTTTATACCCGCTTACACAACGGTTTTTATTATTTAGCAAGTGAATCCATGGGATTGGTTCCATTATCATCTGTTACACGCCTGGCTGACGAAGAATGGGGAATATTAGATGAGCTTACAGAACCTTTGCCAGTAGATATGGAGCATACTTATGGCTTCTTCACAAATGGGATGGGCGGATATGTAGTAATTGACACTGCAAATGATAATAAAGCCACTTTGTGGTGGACAAGAAAAAAACCAAAACCTGATATAAACTTTTGGGATGTCGTAGATGAATGGGTTGTTCTCGGAATGCAATCATAATTTCTAAAACCGCATAGCAAAACTATTTTTTCAAACCAGGTAAAAACTATGCAGATTAATTACGATACATGGAATGGAAATAGGAATGAAGGCAATAGTATTATCATCAATTCTAATAAAAAGCAGAAGCTATCTGATTTGCTGAAACGATTGGATCAGAAAACATATACTCAGCTTTTTTTTGATGGCGATGAAAGTTTTTTTAATTGTGGGCGGCGGAAACGGGAACTATATCTGTATGCTTACTATTGGACAACATGAAGACTTTTATAATCTGGTTAGTTTCAACATTGAAGAGGATGAAGTAGATGTTGTTACCGGTGGGCAACCTGGAACGTTTGCAAGAGACTTAATTAATAACTTTGATGACACTTTAAAAGCGATAGAGTATTACTTGCAATACCAAAGGATGAATCCTAATCTGCACTGGGAAAATAAATGATTATGAGAATTGATCCCAGGCGTGATATTGTTGTTAAAGATTAAGCGACAATCTAAAATACAAGGTCTACGACCATGAACTTTTTCAAAAATTTGTTTGGTTCTACAAAAAAGATTGCACTGGTACGAACGCCTTTCAAAGACCATCCTTATTTTGATAAAGAAATAGAAAGGCTGCAGAAAACCATCCAACAGCATTCAACTCCAACAGATACTTCTTTTGATTCTTTTCACTACTGGTCTTTGGCTGCTAAGCATTGTAAGTTGATAGAGCTGAAATATTCGAGAGGTGTTCCTGTAACTGGCATTGCCGACGACTACCAGAAAGCTTTACTAGATTATGTAAAAGGCTGGAAAGAAGGAGAAGCCACTTATGACGATTTGCTTTGGATGATTTCGCTGGGAATTTTATTTGATGTTCCGAAAGATGACTTCGAAACGCTAAAAGATTATACGCTTAAGACTGATCAAAATAATAACGCTCAGCAATGGACACCTGATGCCCTGCTTTGGTTTTTGATCAATAAAAATTTGAACTTACCGCAGAAAAATTATTACACGCTAGCTTACCCGGATATTTATGGAAACCTTTATCAGCTAACAGGATTACCACCAACAGAAGTTACTGAACTCCTGAAGACTTATTTGAACGATTGGTATTCATTACGCAAAGAAGCTCCCTGGTACAATAGTCATTTAAAGGAGAAGGGGTACAGCGGTTATTGGGCCTGGGAGGTAGCCGCTGTAGTAAAGTGCATGCAAATTAATGATGAAGATCTCAAAGACAATCCATTTTACCCATACGATATGGCACACTGGAATAAAACAAAATGAAATTTCATTGATAAAAAAAGGTAGAACTTTCCTCTACTTGCTATTTAGCTTCTCATACAATTCCACTTCAATAATACTGAGCCTTCCTTTTGCATTAGAATCATCTCTTGCCACACCATCATCCAGCTTTTTTCCGTTTACTTCTACGCCATTATCACTGCCTTGACTAGATGAAGAACTAGCTAACTGAATCCTCACTTTCTTCCCTTTTTGCGGAGTACATTTTAGAGTACAATAACCAAGACTGGTTTGTGTATTGCCATTGAAAATTTCTTTGCCATCTACTGTTATAATCAGTGGATAAACCCTTGAACGGAAATTATTTAGCTTGATCGTCACTTCACTAATTGTCGCTTCTCTTTCCAGTTCATATTCTATCCAGGCAGTGCCTATTTTACCATCATTACTCCAGTCGCTCAATTCGTTGTCGTCGTAGCTTGCAAAAGCGCTATCGGCATTGGCACCGGCGGTTGCTTTTACAATGTTAATAGGCGTACGAGTCATCGTGTAAGAAGGTGTTGCAGGTGTTGGGCCTCTGCCTAAATGAGAAGGTAGCCCTGCTGATGGTAAAATGGTTGTCAATCCGTTTTCTGCAACAAATGGCTTTGTCGTTAAGGAAATACTTGCATCCTTCAACCCGTCGGCAGTTGATTTAATTACAATCGTTCCCGGCTGTGTAGCAGAACGAATTAAAAAACGATTCACACCATTCTCAACTGGAAAACTTTTAGCCAGCACGTAATTGCCTGGGCCCATTGCCATGCCACCACGCCATTCACCAGGGCCATTCACCGTATAATTAATCATGTTTAATGCAGTAGGAACACGTGCTCCTTTTGCATCTATCACTTCCACTTCTACCAGTGCTAAATCTTGTCCATTGGCAGTAAAAGCAGTTGGTCTTTTTATTTGGGTTAAACGTAATGCAACCGGTGCACCAACCGTGTTGATGGTATCCCCGCAAACCTGTTTGCCAGCGGCATCTGTACCAATGGCGCTAATGTTTCCGGCCTTCCATTCAATGTTCTTGAAAGTAAAAAGGAAACCATCGCTTTTTGCTCCATAACCAAGCGATTGTCCATTCACTTTTAATTCCACTTTATCAGAAGTAGAGATTACATAAATATCTTTCTTAACGTCAGGTGCATAGTTCCAATGACCAACGATGTGCAGGTGCTGTTTCTCCGGATTTACCCAGCCATCCCACATTACTTCATGAGCATAATAGTTTTGTTTTTTAATACGCATGGCATCTACTTCGCCGCTGCGGCGATAGTTTTCTTCTCCCCGATGGTGCGTATTGGTTTCCGCCCAAACGATGTTTACACCACCACTGCTTACTCGTTTGCCAGTGCCTGGCCGCTCGTTCCAAAACTCAAACCAGCGCTTTACATTTTCCACCGCATGGCTTTCCATATTGCGGTTATAAGGTCTTGCATCCGGACTTTTCACCAGCTTGTTTAAAGACGCTGACCAAACACTATCCGGCCCTACGCCGTCTTTATGATATGGTGCTGTATAATCGTCCCAATATTTTCTGGAACCTTCATCCCTGCTGTATTCCATAGCCCACATAGGTATGTGAGCACTCTTGTTGGTGTACAGCATTTCGCCACCGTATTCGGCTACTTTACTATCCAGCATTTCACGGCTGCCAATGGCCCTGCCTCCATGCGAATCGTATTGATCCCGTATATCTTTCATCTCCTGCATGTGCGGATCGCTAATGGATTCGTTGCCACATTCGTAAAAAATAATGCTTGGATTATTGCGATTGTAAATGATAGCATCTCTCATGAGGGCAGTGCGTTGATTCCAACGAACACCTTCCACATCATGCTCCGCATCACCTGCCTGCATGCTTTGCATTAGCCCTACCCTATCGCAACTTTCAATGTCCTGTTTCCACGGGGTAATGTGCATCCAGCGAACGAGATTGCCACCACTTTCTACCATTAATCCATTACTGTAATCACTTAACCATGCAGGTACGGATAAACCAATAGCCGGCCATTCGTTGCTGGTTCGTTGGGCATAGCCATGCACCATTATTACCCGGTCGTTCAGGTAGATCATTCCATCCTTAAATTCTGTTTTACGGAAGCCGGTTTTAGTACTCACTACGTCCACTGGTTTACCTTCAACTTTCAGGGTCGTTTTTACATCGTACAAATAGCCGTAGCCCCAGCTCCAGAAATTAAGATCATTTACCAATGAAGAAGCCTTTATAATTTTTGTTTCGCCAGGAGCTAATGTAGTAGGATCACTTGTAAAAGTCTTTACCAGCTTACCATTCAAGTCAGTGATCGAAACTTCGTAACTTACCTGTTGCGATTGTGCCGTTTCATTTTTTACTTCTGATTCTGCATGAACAGTTGCACTTCTACCCTTGACGCTATAGTTATC
>CAXTDO010000537.1:0-5104 GCA_964242315.1 uncultured Flavihumibacter sp. | reverse complement strand
TTCTTTGTGTTCCTTTGTGCCTTCGTGTCTTTGTGGCCACAGATAGCAGCAATTAGGTAATTCAAAACACAAATCATAATTTTCGTTTCCATTAGAACCTCTTCATGAAGTTAATACTAAAGTTTATCCAGGTATTATACACCGTTTATGCGTTCCTGTTGTTTGTTTTTTTTCTGATGATTGTTTTCCCGCTCGTAATAATAGCCAGTTTCTTCGGTAAGATCAAAGGAGGTAATTTCATTTACAAACTGTGCAGCATCTGGGCGGATATCTGGCTTCCTATGATCGGCATCTTTCATAAAAATATTTTTATTGCACCTCATACCGCTGATCATGCAGTTATTTTTGTTGCCAATCACATTTCCTATATGGATGTGCCGGTACTGGTTAAAACATTACGTCAGCCGATTCGGGTGCTTGGGAAGATGGAACTCTCCCGGATACCGGTTTTTGGCTTCTTATACAGTAAAGCTGTAGTAATGGTAGACAGGAGCAACAATGAAAACAGGGCCAAAAGCGTAAAAACGCTGAAGTCAATTTTAAAAAGAAACATCTCTATCGTGATCTTTCCTGAAGGTACGTTCAACATATCAGGCCTGCCTTTGCAGGAATTTTTTAACGGAGCCTTTAGAATCGCCATCGAAACGCAAACACCCATAAAGCCTGTTGTGTTTCCCGACACCCTGAACAGGTTGCATTATAACAGCATTTTTTCACTGACACCTGGAATTTCAAGGGCAATTTTTATGGAAGAAGTACCGGTAGACGGACTGACCATAAAAGATATTGAATGGCTAAAAAACAAAGTATATGAACAAATGACCGGAGAACTGATAAAGTGGGGTGATTACCCATTTGACGGCATTACAAAAAGTACTAATTTAAATTCTTGACACGCACTCCAAATACCGGACAACTGTTTACCCCCGCGCCTGCTGCCTACGTAGAAGTGATAATCCCGCTTGCCCTGCCAAAAAATTACACCTGGTCAGTGCCGGAAGATATGATGTCGATGATCAAAACCGGATGCAGGGTAGAAGTAGTGCTTGGCAAGAATAAGAAATATGCCGGGATAGTAAAGCGAATTCACCAGGAAAAGCCCGAAGCGTTTATGCCCAAGGATATTTTAAATGTGTTGGATACCGAACCCATTGTGATCCAGGAACAAATGAAGCTGTGGGAATGGATAGCCGCGTATTATTTATGCAGTGAAGGAGAAGTGATGCAGGCAGCGCTGCCCACACATTTCAAGCTAAGCAGCGAAACGTTGCTGTTATTTAACGAAGAAGCCGGAGATGATTTTGCTCACCTTGATGATGAAGAATTCCTGGTAGCGGAAGCGCTGCTGCTGAAGCAGGAACTGAAGCTTGTTGAAGTACAGCAGATACTGGACTCAACGCACGTGTACCCGGTGATCAAGCGACTGATTGAAAAGAAAATATGTTTCGTATGGGAAGAGTTAAGAACCACCTATAAAGAAAAGAAGGAAAGCTATGTGTTGCTTCATCCTTCTTTTGATAATGAAGACCACCTTACCGAACTGCTGAACAACTGGTCGAGAGCGCCCCGGCAAATGGAATTGTTGCTGGCGTTTTTACATCTCCGCAAAACGGAAGGTGAGGTTACACAATCCGCCCTGTTGAAAAAAGCCAATGCGTCCGTTGCCCAGCTAAAAGGACTTACTGAGAAAAATATCCTTCTGGTAGAAAAGCGCTCCATTGATCGCGTCAGGTATCTACCAAAAACCATTACTATAGATTTTGAATTAAGTGCAGCGCAGGATCTGGCGCTGGAAGGTGTAGGGCAATCCCTTCGCGAAAAACAGGTTTGCCTGTTGCATGGTGTTACTTCGAGCGGAAAGACACTGATTTATATAAAGCTGATTGCAGACCTGATCAAACAGGGGAAGCAGGTGTTGTACATGCTTCCTGAGATCGCTTTAACCTCGCAGATCATCCGCCGGCTACAAAAACATTTCGGCGGTTACATCACTGTTTACCATTCCAAATTCAACCAGAATGAACGGGTAGAGATCTGGCATAAAGTGAAAACAGGCGAAGCAAAAATTATACTTGGCGCAAGGTCTTCCTTATTTCTTCCTTTTCATGATCTGGGGTTGATCATATGCGATGAAGAACAGGATAGCTCCTTTAAACAACAGGAGCCTGCACCACGCTACCATGCACGTGATGCTGCCATTTACTTTGCATCATTATTTCCCGCCAATGTGTTGCTGGGAAGCGCCACTCCTTCGATGGAAAGTTATTTCAACGCAACGAATGGTAAATATGGATTGGTTGAATTGAATGAACGTTATGGAGGCATTGAACTCCCTGCCATTGAAATAGTGGACACAAAAAAAATAGTAAGCAAAGATAAAAAGAAGGTTATCATCTCACCGCTGCTGAAAGATGCCATAGAGTCCAGCATGATCACCAAAAAGCAGGTAATACTTTTTCAGAACCGCCGTGGGTATTCACCCTACCAGGTCTGTATCGCATGCGGCTGGATACCCCATTGCAAATACTGTGATGTATCACTCACTTACCATAAAATTTCCAACAGGCTGCAGTGTCATTATTGCGGCACCTGGTACCCGATGATCACTACCTGTGACGCCTGTGGCAACCATCATTTTGCACAGCATAATTTTGGTACGGAACGTATTGAAGAAGAACTGCAGGAACTGTTTCCGATGGTAAAAATTGCGCGGATGGATATCGACGCGGTGAAAGGAAAACATGCGCATGATACACTGATCCAATTGTTTGAACAAAAGCGCATAGACATACTTGTTGGAACACAGATGGTGGTGAAGGGGTTTGATTTTGATAATGTGGGACTGGTTGGCATATTAGATGCAGACGCCATCATGGGCTTTGCAGATTTCAGGGTGAATGAAAGATCGTTCCAGTTGATGGAACAGGTAAGCGGTCGTGCTGGCAGGAAAGATACACAGGGACTGGTACTGATACAGGTGAGAAACACACGCCATCCGGTTCTTGCATTGGTACAGCAGCATGATTATAAAAAATTTTACCAGGAGGAAATTGAGAACCGGAAAAATTTTTTCTATCCGCCGTTTTCGAGGCTGATCAAGATCACTTTTCGTCATAAAATGAATGAGGTAGTGGCAGGTGCGGCACTGTTATTTTCAGAACTCATTAAAAAGAATTTTGAAAGTTATATGATTGGTCCTGCGCCACCTGTTGTTAACCGTGTTCGCAACCAGTACCTGATGGAACTGCTTTTCAAGTTGCCAAAAGATACGAGCCTGATCAACAGTTGCAAACAAACTATCCTTGAAACCGTAGCAGCATTGCATCAGGATAAGCGATACAGAACGGTGTCTGTTATTCCGGATGTGGACGCGATTTAATGATTAACGGTAGTACTGTATTAATTTAAGTGGTTACCAATACTCTTTCTTCATTAATCGATATCCGTTAATCATTAAACATTAATCATTAATAATTATTCCATGCTTTCCATTCAAAACGAACTCCTCAAAATCATCATCAATCCAAAAGGTGCGGAGCTTGACAGCATCTATCACAAGCAACACGCTTTAGAATATTTATGGAGCGGAGACCCGGCTGTGTGGGGTAAAAAATCACCTGTATTATTTCCTATCGTTGGCACACTTAAAGAGGACACTTATTATTATGAGGACCAGCCTTATAAACTCAGCCGTCACGGCTTTGCAAGAGAGCAGGACTTTGTTGTAATTCAACAGGAAGAAAACTCGGTAAGTCTTTCCTTAAAAAGCAATGATGATACACTTACAAAATTTCCCTTTGCCTTTGAACTGATCATCACTTATACGATACAGGAAAACTCCCTCAGCGTTTCTTATAAAGTCGTAAATAAAGGAGATACATCGATGTTTTTTTCCATTGGTGGACATCCGGCATTCAAAGTACCGCTGGCAGAAAACTCCCGTTATGAAGATTATTATCTTCAATTCGATAAGAACGAACACGCCGGACGCTGGCCTGTATCACCAGAAGGCCTAATCGAATCGTTACCCGAACCATTGCTGGAGGATACCGACCGTCTGCCGTTAACCAGGGAATTGTTTCAAAACGACGCGTTGGTATTCAAGCACCTTACTTCCCACCAGGTGTCTTTGAAGAGTGATGAAACAACCCACGGATTTACATTCGACTTTGCCAGCTTTCCTTACCTGGGAATATGGGCTGCAAAAAATGGAGATTTTGTTTGCATTGAACCCTGGTACGGTATTGCAGACAGCGTCACCAGCAGCCAGCAACTACCGGAAAAGGAAGGCATCCAAAAGCTGGAAGCAGACCAGGAGTTTGAAGCTAAATGGAATGTGCAGCTATTCTAAAAATAATCAATCAAAAAACATGATGCAGTTTGTAATCACAGCTAAAGATGGTACCGATCCTGAAGCACTGGCGCGCAGGATGGCAGTACGTCCTTTTCATTTAGCGGGCGCCAGTAAACTGAAAGAGAACAATAACTTCGTAATAGGTGGCGCTACGCTTGACAAAGATGGAAGCATGAACGGTTCTATTATGATTGTGCAGTTTGAAAATGAAGAGGCGTTGAAGCAGTACATGAACAATGAGCCTTATATTACTGAAAATGTATGGCAGCAGATAGAAGTGCAGCCATTCAGGGTGGCGGATGTATAAATGCTGTTATACCGTTAATGATCGTCTTATTGTCGTAAAAATACCCTAATATACAAACTGGCTATGATAGTCCGCAATTGTCCGCTATCTTGGAACGTTCAATTGAATACCGTATCAACATAACTTTTAACAGTACCATTAATAACATCATGAAAAGTTTTGTAAAAACAAGTTCTCTCGTAGTAATAACAGTTGCTTTAGCTATTGCAATATTCCAGATTGGTTGTACCAAAGAAGGGCCTGTTACGGACGTTGCTTTAACCAAGACACAAATTCTGGTGCAGTCTGCATGGAAAATAGACCAACTCCATTCTGTAATCAATGGTAAGTATGCCTCATATACCAGGGGTGGTGCAAACTCAACCGGTATAAATTATAGTAACACCGCGTATACTTTTAAAGCTGATGGAACCGGTACTTATGTTGACGAAGTAGGTACCAGC
>CAXTDO010000536.1:0-5109 GCA_964242315.1 uncultured Flavihumibacter sp. | reverse complement strand
GGGTAACCTGAAATTTACCGAACAGGCATCCCGCTACGGACTGGATGATCCGGGGTACAGCACCCAGGCTGCTTTTTTTGATTATGATAATGACGGTGATCTTGATATGTTCCTGCTCAATCATAATGTGAAGAAAATAGATAACATGGAATTTGCCCGGTATCGTAATGAAACCGATTCGCTTGCCGGTGATAAATTGTTTGAAAACCAAAACAATCATTTTGTTGACGTATCCAAAAAAGCCGGCATTCACCAAAACCCGCTGACTTTCGGTTTGGGAATTGCCATCGCCGATGTAAACAAAGATGGCTGGCAGGACATCTATGTAACCAATGATTATAATGAACCTGACTATCTATACATCAACGACCACCATGGAAGTTTTATAGAAAAATCTCAACAATATTTCCGCCACCTTTCGCAGTTTTCAATGGGTGTGGATATTGCCGATTTTAACAACGATGGCCTGCCTGATATCATGACGCTTGACATGTTGCCGGAAGATAACAGGCGGCGAAAATTATTACAGCTTCAGGAAAACTATGAGTCTTTCGAACTCATGCAAAGCCAGGATCTTTACAAGCAGTACATGCGCAATATGCTGCAACTAAATAACGGCAACGAAACATTTAGTGAAGTGGCACAACTCTCGGGCGTTGCAGCTACCGACTGGAGCTGGTGCCCGCTGTTCGGCGATTTTGATAACGATGGTTATAAAGACCTCCTGGTAACAAACGGATACCTCCGCGATTATACCAATAAAGACTTCCTTCGTTATTGGGGTGACTATAAAATTAAAAGGGCCGTAAACCGCGAGCCCTACCTGCTGATGGATCTTATCAAAGTGATGCCCTCCACTACATTACCCAATTATATCTTCAGAAATAATCATAACCTTACATTTTCTAACATGCAGCAGGAATGGGGATTAGGACGCGCCGGTATTTCAAACGGTGCAGTGTATGCTGATCTTGATAATGACGGTGATCTGGACCTCGTGATTAACAATATCAATGAACCGGCTTCTGTGTACCAGAATACCGGCCGTGAACAGTTTAACACGGCTTATCTGTCTGTTAAGCTAACCGGTAAAAAAGAAAACATAAATGCAGTAGGCGCAAAAGTATTATTATACAGCAACGGAAGTTTACAATACCAGGAAGTTAATCCAAACAGGGGATACCTTTCCTGTGTTTCCACACAACTTCATTTTGGATTGGGCAGCGTGAAAAAGATCGATTCTCTCAGGGTCATCTGGCCCGATAATACTTCACAGTTGATAATAAACCCTGCTGTTAATGAAAGGTTGTTAATCAGATATAAAGAATCGGAAGTGCCGTTTATCTTTGCCAACACGTCAATAAAAAAACCTGTATTCACTAAAGTTGAAGGAATTATTCACCATTGTGATACTGCCGCTACAGATAACGATTTTAAAAGGCAACAGCTTATGCTTTTTATGTATTCGAAAACAGGTCCGGTAATAGCAAAGGGCGATATCAATAAGGAAGGACTGGAAGATTTTTATGTAAGCGGTTCTAATAACAATCCTGGTAAATTGTATATACAACAAGCCGGTGGAAAATTTTTACCTGGTGAAGAAATTGGTAGTGAAAACAGTTCCCCGGTTTGTGCGGCTGTTTTTTTTGACGCGAATGGTGATGGATACGATGACCTGTACCTTGCCAAAGGCGGTTACGGACGGTATGAAGCCAACTCGGTTGAGTTGCAGGATGAATTATACTTTAATGATGGTAATGGAAATCTTAATGTTGCAAAAGGTTCATTACCTGATGTAAGCGCCAGCAGCAAGTCGTGCGTACGTGCATGCGATTACGACGGAGATGGGGATATGGATCTTTTTGTCGGTGGCAGGATCATTCCCGGAAATTATCCGGTTGCTCCAATGAGTTACCTGCTTACCAACAATGGTAAAGGCTCCTTCAGCATTGCCGCAACACCGTTTTCAAACCCTGGTATGGTTACCGATGCACAGTGGGCCGACATTAATAGTGATGGCCGTAAAGACCTGGTGCTTTGTGGTGAGTTCATGCCGGTAAAAGTTTTTATAAATACCACAAAAGGATTTGTAGACCGTACAAATGATTATTTTGAAAAGCCGCAGCAAGGCTTTTGGTTTACACTCACAATAGCCGATGTGGATGCCGATGGCAGACCTGACATCATCGCCGGTAACCTGGGAACAAATTCGCTCATACGAGCTTCGGAAAAAGAACCTGCTGAATTGTACTATGCAGACTTTGATGCCAACGGCTCCATTGATCCGTTCTTTAAATAGTACGTCCAGGGCGTCAGTTATCCCTTTGTGAGCAGGGATGAACTGAACGAACAGATCTATCCCATGAGGAAAAAATTTACCTCGTACAAAAATTATTCAAACGCCACAATAACCGACATTTTTTCTGCCGATGATTTATCCAAAGCAAAGAAGCTATCGGTTACAGAACAAAATACTGTTTGCTTACTGAACAGAAATGGGAAATTTATAAAGGCCGCATTACCGCTACAGGCGCAGTTTTCGGTAGTAACAAAAATTCTCGCTCAGGATTTTAACCAGGATGGAAAAATAGATTTGCTGTTGTTGGGAAATCATTCAGATAACAGGTTGAAAATGGGGAGCATGGATGCCGGTTATGGATGCCTGTTAACGGGAGATGGACAGGGAAATTTTAGTTATACGAATCAGTCGCTATCAGGACTGAGCATTAAGGGCGATGTTAAATCTGCAGAAGAGGTGTTAATAGGCACTGACAAATTCCTGGTCATTGGCGTTTGTAACGAAGGCCTGCAATTTTTTAAAAGATAGTAGTGATGAAGAAGCTGTTGTTGCTGATATTGATTGCAAGTAAACTGTCTGCTCAAAACCATGGCAGCCATCCATTGCCCGTTTACCTCGACTTACAATCATCCGTATCCGCTATTTCTATGGTAATGGTGCACGACGTAGTGAATCCACCGGCCGCAAGCAGGTATTATGCTTACTGCATGTTAGGTGCTTACGAAATCGTTTCAAAAAACAATTCTTCCATTCCTTCTCTTTCAGGCATTATTAAAGATTACAAAAGCTTACCGGTATCCGGTAAAAATAAATACGATTACAGGATCGCGGCCGCATATTGCATTTTAGAAACCGGCAGGTTGATGTTGCCTTCCGGTTATATGCTGGAAGAAGACCTGGAAAAGTTTGCCAGGTTGTTGAAAGATAATAACGTTAATGCGCAGCTTGCAGAACAGTCTATAGCCACAGGGAAAGAATTTGCCAACGCCATAATAGCATTTTCCAAAACCGATGGTTATAACAGGCTGAGTGCCCGTATGCGGTATGCTCCATTGAAGGGTGATGGGTACTGGTATCCCACGCCACCGGCTTATATAGAAGCTGTTGAACCAAATTGGAAAACCGTAAGAACTATGTTGATTGATTCATGCAACCAATTCATACCTGTTCCGCCTGCGAAGTACAGTAAGGATACTTCCACTTCTTTTTACAAACTGGCGAAAGAAGTGTATGATGTTTCAAAAAACCCTGTGAAAGAACATCTTGTTATGGCATCGTTTTGGGACTGTAATCCTTTTGCCGTTACTACATCCGGACATATGTCGATCGGTTATAAAAAGATCAGTCCCGGTGGGCATTGGATGAATATTGCCGGTATTGCTGCAAAAAAAGCTGCGTTGAATTTTGACCACTCGGTATTGCTGCTAACGCTGGAATCTGTTACGCTGGTTGATGCATTTATTGTTTGCTGGGAAGAGAAATACCGAAGCAACAGGATTCGTCCGGAAACCTTTATTAACAAAAATATCGACATACGCTGGCAACCGCTTTTACAAACACCTCCCTTCCCGGAATACACAAGCGGGCATAGCGTTATTTCAACGGCTTCCGCAGAGTTACTTACTTATTTGCTGGGAGATAATTTTTCTTACATTGACAATTCTGAGGAGCCTTTTGAGATACCGGCCCGTTCTTTCAAGTCATTCCGGCAGGCGGCGGCCGAAGCTGCTATTTCAAGGTTGTACGGCGGTATTCATTACCGGGATGCTATTGAAAATGGACAGCAGCAGGGAAGGGATGTGGCGAATTTTATCATCAGGAAAATTAAGTCATCAGGCATAAAGCCTATGTTCTAATTTTAACCACGAGATGTCTGAACTGTGATTTAGCTGATTAAATGATGGACTATGATTGTTTTACGTCATAGTCCATCATTTAATCAGCTAAATCACAGTTCAGACATCTCGTGGTTAAAGAAAAACTACAAACTTTAATCAATTAATTACCTTCAAACAATGCAAAAAATAATATTCTCCATTTTACTAACAGCTTCAGTAATTGAAGCTACCGCTCAGGCTCACAACACCAGTTCTTCGTACACCTGGCCTGCAGACAGCCTGGTAGTAAAGAAACTACATCACTGGCAGGATGTTAAGTTTGGCCTGCTCATGCATTGGGGCACTTACAGCCAGTGGGGCGTTGTGGAAAGCTGGAGTATCTGTCCGGAAGATGAAGGGTGGACGCAGCGCAAAGGTCCTTACGCGGCAGACTGGTATACCTATCTTAAAGCTTACGAAAACCTTCAAACCACTTTCAACCCTACCAAATTCAATCCCGAGAAATGGGCCACAGCCGCCAGGGACGTAGGTATGAAGTATGTTGTGTTTACCACCAAACATCATGATGGCTTTTGCATGTTTGATACCAAACAAACAGATTATAAAATCACCGATAAATCAAGTCCCTTTGCAACTAACCCCAGAAGTAACGTTGCCAAAGAAATATTCAGCGCTTTCCGTGATAAAGGATTTATGATAGGCGCTTACTTTTCAAAACCCGACTGGCATTCAGATGATTTCTGGTGGAAGTATTTTCCACCGAAAGACAGGAATCCTTCGTATGACCCGAAACGTTATCCGCAACGCTGGGATGCATTTAAAAACTTTACCTATGAACAAATCAAAGAGCTGATGACAGGCTACGGCTCTATGGATATTTTGTGGCTTGACGGCGGCTGGGTTCGTCCTAAAAGCAGTATCGATACTTCCGTAAGCTGGCAGAAGGCCATTACTTATGAACAGGACATTGAC
>CAXTDO010000535.1:0-5111 GCA_964242315.1 uncultured Flavihumibacter sp. | reverse complement strand
TCAACCACCCCCGTTCAATTAAGTGCTTCGCATCTTAATTGAACGTCCCCTCCTTTTCAAGTAGGGGAACCTTAACACGTTCATCATTAATTAATGACACTATCCATGCAGGTTACCAATGATCTGAAATGCATTTGCCTTTAAACCAGGGCTTCATCCATCTCCGCACAATGCCAACATTCTTTCGACGCGGTTTGCCCAGGTCCAACGGAAACTATTAGCTTGTGCTATCTGGTTAGCCTTATTCAAGAGCGTACTCCGCTCGTTGTAAATTTTCTCCAACTGCCTCCATAATTGTTTTTTTTCTGCAAAAGGATCGATTTCGATAACGAGATCAGGATGCAGCAATTCTTCAAACAGCTTGTTTCCGGGTTGTTTGCCTATCATTATGGTTCCGCAACTACCGGCTTCAAACCAGCGGCAGGTAATGGGCTTCTGCCTTCCGGCCCTTTTCGGATGAGTCATTTCAACGGGCCACGATATTGTGAATTTGCTGTGGCTCAAATGCCAGGCATATTGATTATAGAGTTCTTCAGCAGGAGCAGCCGGATGGCTGCCATCGTGGGTAGTGTAATCGTAATAAAGCTCGTTGCTTTTACAAAAATCGAGTAAGGCATCGTGAAAGTCAGCATACCTTCTTCCGTAAGACGAAAAATCAATGAGTCTTTCATTTTCAGGAATGCTGGGAAATAATGATGCGGGCACCGCCTGTTCAATGGCGAACCAATTTTGTTTTGTTATATATTCCAGATGTTGCAAAGCATCTTCAAAAGAAGTGATCCGGATATTAAACCGGTTATCTGAGAAAAGTTTTTTTGTAAGGTTGAATTGCACTTCAAGTGTATCGAATATATACACTATGCGTTGGCTGGCCTGTTTATCCCAGTCTGTAAAAAGGTCGAGTTCATAATTTTCCGCACCCATTAAAATATACCAGATCACATCTGCTTCTACTTTAAAAGATTTTTTTGGAAGCAGCCTGCGTGCGGGATCCCATCGCATTTGATGACCTACCCGCTTTAATACCGGCTTCAAACCATATTCCGGAACTTCTATTACGGTTGCATTTGTTTGCGCAACGATCTCCTGTTCCAACGCCCTTAACATACCATATTGCCATCCCTGTAACCTTGGATTCTTTAATAAAACATGCTTCAATCCCATCTGTAGTTACTTAGATTAATCTCTTTTGCCAGTTCTCCACTATTTCTCTTACGGTATCCTGAAGTGATTTGGTAATGTCCCAATCAGGATAATGTAATTTCATCTTTCGCAGATCACTGTAATAACATATATGATCGCCTTCCCTGTTTTTATCTTCGTACCGGTATTTCATTTTAATACCACTAAAAGATGCTGCAATTTCAAAAGCTTCCAGTATAGAACAGGTATTCTCTTTTCCTCCGCCAATATTATACACTTCAGCCACCCGTGGCGCCTTTATAAATTCTTCAATAAAGCGTGCTACGTCAAACGAATGAATATTATCTCTTACCTGTTTGCCCTTATAACCGAATATTATGTATTCTTTTTGTTCCAGGTTACATTTTACCAGGTAACTTAAAAATCCGTGCAACTCTACACCTGTATGGTTAGGCCCGGTTAAGCAACCACCCCGCAGGCAACAGGTAGGAATGCCAAAGTACCTTCCATATTCCTGCACCATAACATCAGCGGCAACTTTAGATGCACCGAACAAGGAATGCTTACTTTGATCAATGGTAAAGTTTTCGGGTATGCCAAACTGGTAGTTGCCGTCAGCATAATCCCAACGGGTATCCAGTTCTTTCATGGAAATGGTATTTGGCGCATCGCCATATACCTTGTTGGTACTCATGTGCACGAAAGGGGTACTGGTATTATACCTGCGTGTAGCTTCCAGTAAGTTAAGCGTGCCTACGGCATTTGTATCAAAGTCATCAAAAGGAATCGCTGCGGCCCGGTCGTGACTTGGCTGTGCTGCGGTATGAACTATAGCGTTGGGACTTACACCTGCAATAAGATCAATTACTCCCTGCCTGTCGCGTATATCCAGTTCATGATGCTGGAAACCTCGTATTTGAGATTGAAGGCGTTGCTGGTTCCAGCGTGTATCTCCCTGCTGCCCAAAGAACACCGCTCTCTGGTTATTGTCAACACCGTGAATCTGCCAGCCCAAGCCGGAAAAATGTACACAAACTTCTGAGCCAATTAAACCGGATGAACCTGTAACCAACAATTTTTTCATGTGTATCATTTATTGAATGCCGATGTACTGCTACCATGCAATACTTTACTATAAATTTTTTTAATAAGATACCTTGTATAAAAGACGCAATAATAATTATTTAAACGGACTATAAAACCTGTTTTATTGAAAAACATGTTTTTTATCTGCGATCTCTTTTCAGGATCAAGTTTTCTTTCAACAGCTTTAAATTGAACGTATTCGCTTTTTACACTTTCAAAAAAGTCGTGATTGCTGATCCAGCCTTTTTTATACACATCAGTAAACATATTCAGTTCTTCAATAAAATTATCACCGCTTATAATGGATTGTTCACTAACATTCCCTGAATGCTGGCGGAAATAATTCAACAGCTTGCCACTGATAAATACGTCCCCCTGTCTGCATATTTCAATCCAGAAAAGCCAGTCGCCGCAATAGCGGTATTTCCTGAACTCTTCGGTAACCTGCAAAAACGCTTCTCTTTTCCAAACAGCCATGCTTGCATTAAAGATGGCGTTATTTGTAAGCATGTGTTTTTTTATGAAAACCATGCCATCCATACAATCACTTAAAGAACCGTAAGAAGATTGCCACCTGATTTTGTTATCATCTTCAACGCAAAACGACTGGCAATAGCCTGCAACACAACCACTGTTGTGAACCATTCCGGTCATAATCTCTTTTAAAAAAGATGGCTCACACCAATCATCACTTTCCGCAATCCAGATAAATTCTCCCCGGCATAATCTGATACCCTTATCCCACTGCTTAAATGTGCTTCCGCTGTTTACTTCATTGTATATAATATGACTTACTTTCTTATTTCCCCTGTATCTTTCAATGATGTTGCGGCTATCGTCTGTAGAGCAGTCATCCAGTATAATAACTTCAAAATCCTGCCAGCTTTGATGGAGCACTGTTTCAATTCGCTGCTCCAGGAACAGGGCGTGATTGTAATTTGGAATGAGTACTGAAACCTTAACGATGCTTTCCATTACTTACACGGTAACTTATGTGCGCTCAGGATAATTATGCGATACTTAATAACCCTTTTACGGTTTTAAAAACAAACGGCATGTTACGCC
This sequence comes from uncultured Flavihumibacter sp., assembly GCA_964242315.1. Lineage (GTDB taxonomy): Bacteria > Bacteroidota > Bacteroidia > Chitinophagales > Chitinophagaceae > JADCRZ01. Next base: position 1,817 of record CAXTDO010000535.1, on the reverse strand, counting down.
TTGAAATATTTATATGCGCCTGGTTGCGCCCCATGAAAGCCCAGACATTTATGTTTATACTTTTAAACTGCCTGCTTTTGATTCCATTAAAATATATTTTAAAAAGATTGTACAAAAACGTACCTGTATTAAACTGAGGCATCAGGTTTTGTTTCTCAGGATACATTTCAGCAAAAGCCAGTGTTCCGCTTAAATCCAGGTGATAACTCAGCCTTTTGATATAGGTAAGGTTGGCTCTTTTCTTTGGAATTAAATGATTAACCTTCAGGCTGGGATGATGCCCCACGGCATAGTTTAAATTGATGCTGCTCCAGATTATCTGGCTGTCACCGGCACTCGACAAATCATCTCCCTTTCTATCAGACGTTTTCAATTCATTATTAAGAAACATTTCAACGTACGACTCAAGAATCTTTCTTCTTATTATCTGCCCGGTACCCGGCGGATAACAGGGCGCCCAGCTCATAACCGATAGAATGTATTCTTCTCTTTCTGCCTTCTTCTCTTGAAAAAATCTGTTCAAATGATTTTTAATCCACGGATCTGCACCGTCAATGTAGTCGATGTTAATATGCCCCGGGCCCATTACACCGATGAAGGGCCGGTTATCAAAAATTTGTTTTGCATGCAGCAGATAATCGGGGAAGGGTTCATTGTCATCGTCGAAAAATATAATATTATCTCCTGATGAAGATTGGAAGCCGGCGATTCTTGCATACGTAAGGCCCTGGTTTTTTTCAACTATAAGTTTGCTAAAAGGAACATCTTTTAAAAACCCGTTTATATAATTTACAGTAGATAAATCCGGCGAGCTGTTATTATCAACAATAATCACTTCCACATCAATGTTGTCAGCTCGCAGGTTCTTTATAGCATTCAAACATCTTGTAAATACGCCGGAATCAGGATTATACGTACAAACAATAATTGAGATATCCATATTCTTAATGTTGCAGGCGCTTTTTTCCGACGGTTAATTGTGAATAGAAGTAGCTAATCTTGCAAGATTCTTTTAACCACGGAGGAGGAGCCTCCGTGGACCTCCGTACTACCTCGGCTTTTCCTCCGTGGTTAAAAAATTATCCGAATGGCTGACATATAACGCGACCATTTACAATTAACATGACACTATGGAGTATACACACTAGATAAAACGCTTTTTTTACAGCAGCAATGAATTCCTGCATCATCTGCAGGTTGCTGCTCTTTTTCAAAAGCTTTTTCATTGAAAGATCTAATTCTAAAAGAGACTTAATAACATCCTGTTGCATACTTCGGCTAAAATGACCCTTCAGATATACGTACTTTTCAATTCTTTTATTCAGTGCGTATAAAATATCATCCCGGTCAATTTCAATTTTACTTCTTATAAAATGAAATACTTTATTGCCTTCAAAAAAATCCAATCCCATTTTTGTTGAATCCGCAGTAACAGAATTATCATGCCTTAAATAATAGTTCAGGTATTTGCCGGAGATATAAATATTTCCTTTAAGGCTCATGTTGGCATACAGTAACCAATCACCGCAATACTTATAATTTTTATACTCAGGTGGTGCTGACTGAATAACGTCTTTTCTTAATACTGCCATGCTTACATTGGAAATCACATTAGAACCCAGCAGGTATTTTTTTAAAAAATCATTACCGGTAACTTTCTTTGACAAGTATTGAGCTTCTGTTTTATTGATTATCTTTTCTTCAGGCGTTACAAACAGTGATTGGCAAAAAGCTATAACCAGCTCACTATCGTTTAGTAACGGAGTTATCAATGCCGGCAAAGATGTTTCTTCGCAATAATCATCGGTTTCGGCAAT
>CAXTDO010000534.1:0-5120 GCA_964242315.1 uncultured Flavihumibacter sp. | reverse complement strand
GCTTTAATAATAGCAACATCACGGCGCCCCAACTCACCCGGCACACGGGTTTGCTTATTTAACTGAACGCACTGAGCGAAGTCATCCATTTGCAAAGCCTGCTGATTGGGTGGCGTAAAGTTCAACGGCCCACGGCTTGTTTCCACTACCATGCCTTTATAAGTAAAAGCATGTTCCTTGAACTCTATCCAGCCTTTGGCTCCTTCCGCCTTGAAGTAATCTTTTGTATGCTGGTAGCTGGTTTGCAAATCGGCTATTGCGCCGCCAGCGAATTCCATCGTCCAGCTTATTCCCTCTTCCACATCGGAAAAAATATCAGGTCTGGTTTTGGAATGATATTTTGCAGTGACGGCAACAGGCGCTACGCCATTGGCTGCCATACATGCACCATGAACAAGATAGATACCCAAATCCATGAGCGGACCGCCACCGGAAAGTTTTTTGTCGGCCCGCCAGGCTTTGGTTCCCATAACAAATCCCCGGTCGCCATTCATTTTACTTAACACTCCAAAATCTTTTTCTTTGGCAAGGCGCATCAGTTCCTGGTGATACGGATCGAAGTGAAGCCGGTAACCGATAGAAAGTTTTACTTTGGCGGCACGGCACGCAGCAATCATAGCATCACATTCTGCAACGTTAACGGCCATAGGCTTTTCACAGATCACATGCTTACCGGCTTTGGCTGCTGCAATAGTATGTTCGGCATGTAAGCTGTTTGGCGTTACCACATACACGATGTCAATATCGGGATTAGCGGCCATTTGCGACATGGTATCATAACTGTAAATGTTTTTTACAGGAAAGTCATAGTCTTTAGCCCACTGTTCGCCTTTGGATTTTGAGCCTGTAACAACGCCTGCCAGTTTGCAATACTGCGTTTGCTTTAAAGCGGGCCCTAGCTGATTGGTGCTGTAGCCGCCCAATCCTACTAAAGCCACTCCCAGCTTGCGCGGTTGTTGTGGAAGATGCAGGCTTTTGGCAAGAACTAACCCACCTGCAGTCATGGAAAGCTGACCGATAAAGGAGCGTCGATCGATAGGCAGTTTTTTCATACGCGAGCGATTTATTCTTTAAGATAATAACTTTTTTGAAGTTCAGAAATTAAACCACGGAGGCAGGAAGACAGGGTGAGTCACGGAGTAGTCGTTTATAGCAAAGATCTCCGTGACTCACCCTGTTTCCCTGCTTCCGTGGTTTAAAGACTTCACCACAAAAGTCAGCAAAAAACATTTACCTTTCTACACTAAATCATGTTCGCCATATGAAGTCCTCTACCATCGATCGGCGCACGATGTTGAAACACCTTGCTGTATCTGTGCCGATGATTGCCTCCTTGGATTTTACAAATATTCCTCAGCGGTTTTATATTGGTGCATGCGATTGGTCCATACACCAGATGGGTAAGGTAGAGGCTATGCAAACCGCAAAAAGTATAGGACTTGATGGCGTGCAATTGAGCCTGGGTACTGCCGCCAATGATATGCAACTACGCGATAAGAACCTGCAGCAGTCTTATTTAAAAGCAGCAAGAGAACATGGCGTTAAAATCGGCGGACTCGCCATCGGTGAGCTAAACAACATACCGTACAAATCCGATCCCCGTACAGAGCAATGGGTAAGCGATAGCATTGATACGGCGCAGGCATTAGGAGTAACATCCATTTTGCTGGCGTTTTTTAACAAGGGTGATCTCAGAAATGATCCCGCCGGTCAGAAAGTAATTATAGAAAGATTGCAAAAAGTGGCGCCCAAAGCGGAGAAAGCAGGCATTGTACTTGGAATTGAATCCTGGCTGAGTGCTAAAGATCATATGAGCATCATCAAAGCAGTGGGTTCTAAAAATGTAAAAGTTTATTATGATGTATGTAACTCCAACGACATGGGCTATAATATTTATGAAGAGATCCGCTGGCTGGGAAAACAAAATATCTGCGAGTTTCATTGCAAGGAAAACGGGTATCTTTTAGGTAAAGGAAAAATTAATTTCACAGAAGTTAGAAAAGCACTGGATGATATCGGTTATACGGGATGGTTACAAATTGAAGGTGCCGTGCCCGACAAACAGGATATGCTGGAAAGTTATATAAAGAATCTAGCTTACCTGAGATCGGTGCTGGGTTAACTCTAAAATCACATTTAATTAATGAAAAAATTAGTTGCCATTCTCATCATCCTGTTTATATGTACCGCCGGTTTCATTGTAAACCGTCAACCTGATGCGGCCCGTAAATTACGGATGGATGATAGCCTCACCCTTATTCTTCCCGATGACTTGCAAGCTGAATTGTGGGCCGAGTCGCCACAATTTTACAATCCAACCAATATGGATGTAGACCCACGTGGGCGCGTATGGGTAACCGAAGCTGCCAACTATCGCAATTACAACAATGATTCTACCAAGTTCCTGCATCATCCGAATGGCGACAGGGTAATGATACTGGAAGATACCGATGGCGACGGCAAAAGTGACAAATCAACTTTATTCGTTGAAGATCACGACCTTGTTTCCCCACTGGGCATTGCCGTTATAGGAAATAAAGTGATCGTTTCCTGTGCGCCAAACCTTATTATTTACACCGATGATAACCATGATGACAAACCCGATAAAAAAGAAATATTCTTAACCGGCTTTGGCGGGCTCGATCATGATCACAGTCTTCATTCGCTGATAGCAGGCCCTGATGGTAACTGGTACTTTAATACAGGCAATGCGGGCCCTCACATGGTAAAAGATGCGGCGGGCTGGAACCTGAAATCGGGAAGCCTTTATACCGGCGGGTCTCCCTATAATAAAAAGAATAAAGGCGGTATGATCAGTGATGATGGAAAAGTATGGGTTGGGGGACTGGCTTTACGCATCAACCCAGATGGTAAAGGATTAAAAGTGATGGGACATAACTTTAGGAACGCCTACGAACTTGCCCTGGATTCTTATGGCAACATGTGGCAAAACGATAACGACGATCAGGTGGTAACCTGCCGAACTACATTCCTGATGGAAGGCGGCAATGCCGGATATTTCAGTGCAGACGGAACACGCTACTGGCAGGCCGACCGAAGGCCGGGGCAGTCTACTTTCACTGCCCACTGGCACCAGGATGATCCGGGCGTTATTCCTGCAGGCGACAATACGGGCGCAGGCTCACCTACCGGAATAGTAGTTAACGAAGGCGATGCTTTGGGAGAAAAATATCGTGGAATGTTGCTGAGTGCGGATGCCGGTCGCAATGTTATTTTTAGTTATAAGCCCGAACCTTCAGGTGCTGGATATAAATTAAACCGAAGCAATTTAATTACTTCCATACCTGGTAACAACGAAGCTTATGTATGGAACGATTCAACGCATTTACTGGATCATCGTAAATGGTTTCGTCCCAGTGATGTTTGTATAGGAACGGATGGCGCCATCTATGTTGCCGACTGGTACGATCCCATCATCGGCGGTCATCAGATGAAGGATAAGACAGGTTATGGGCGCATCTATCGCATTACACCAAAGAATACCATCTTAAAAGCTCCCCGAATAAATACTGCCACTATTGAAGGACAGATAGAGGCATTAAAAAATCCTGCAGTGAATGTACGCAACCTGGGTTTTACAAAACTGGCGGCAGCAGGTGCATCTTCCATTGAGCCTGTAAAGAAATTGCTGACATCAAACAATCCCTATATTCAGGCACGTGCCGTTTGGCTGCTGGCGCATCTTGGCCCTCCAGGTGTAAGTGCGGTGGAAACTTTGCTCACAAATAAAAACCCTGACATCCGCATCACTGCTTACCGTGCATTGAGGCAACTAAAGACAGACATCCTGCCTTATGCCAACCAACTTGCCAATGATTCTTCGATGGCAGTGCGCCGGGAAGTAGCCTTATCCTTGCGCGACCTACCTTTAAGCAAATGCCGCGAGATATTTGTGAAGCTGGCAACATCTTATGACGGGCATGACCGGTGGTACCTGGAAGCATTGGGCATAGCTGCGGATGGCAGGCAGGATGAAATCTATCCCTTGCTGCAATCAACCATGGGCACCATCCCTCCTGCCAGATGGAATCAGGCATTTGCCGATCTTACATGGCGGTTGCATCCTGCGGCGGCTGTTGAGAACCTTAAAATAAGGGCCATGTCTGCGGATGTTACAGAGGAAGAACGTAAGAAAGCACTGGTGGCGCTGGCATTTGTAAAAGATAAAATAGCTGCTGCTGCTATGACAGATATAGCGGGTAGTTCTTTGAAAGGCGTTAGCGATCAGGCAAACTGGTGGCTGGGCTTTCGAAAAACAAATGACTGGATTGACCTGCTGGCTACAGGCAATGAAAAGAAAGATAGCATGAACATTGCCAACGAAACTGTTCGCCGGAAGATGTTGGCACTACAGGCAAAGTTGTTAGATCAAAAAACTTCGTCTGAAGAAAAAATGAAAGCAGCGGCTGATATGGCAAAGGATCCAACCGGTGGGCAATTGCTGATAGACCTTGCCTCATCGAAAAAGCTCTCTGCAACAATCAACCATGCAGTAAGTGAGGTTATCTTTAAAAATCCCGATCAGGGTGTAAGAGTGCAGGCGAGCAATTATTTTCAAAGACCTGGTATCAACAAAATATTCTCCATACAGGCAATCAGTCGCATGCAGCCGGAAGCAACACGTGGTAAAGCTGTTTTTGCAGGTACCTGCGCCGCCTGCCATAAAGCAGGTAATGTGGGTAACGACCTGGGTCCCGAGCTTACCGCCATCAAAAAAAAATATGATAGGGTTAGCCTGCTGGACGCTATTATCAATCCAAGCGCCAGCATTGTATTTGGCTATGAACCCTGGCTTATCAGCACAAAAGACGGCCGGTCGGTGTATGGCTTTATAATCGGCGATGGAGAAACGGTGGTAATAAAAGATGCTGCCCGCCAGCAACACGTAATTAAAGCCGGCGAAATCGCATCACGCAAGAAAATGGATCAAAGCATGATGCCTGATCCTGCAGGATTAGGACTGAATGAAAAAAAACTCGCCGATGTTGTGGAATATCTATTGACATTGCAGTAAGGTTAGCAATGTTTTTTTAACCACGGAGGAAAAGCCGAGGTTGCACGGAGGTCCACGGAGGAACCTTCTCCGTGGACCTCCGTGC
>CAXTDO010000533.1:0-5131 GCA_964242315.1 uncultured Flavihumibacter sp. | reverse complement strand
CGGCAAGCAGATCATCAACCTGGGTATCGGCAGTCCTGATATGCCACCTCATCCTGATGTAATTAAGGTGTTACATGCAGAGAGTTTGAAAAACAATCAGCATGGCTATCAAAACTACAAGGGGTCACCTGTATTCAGAAACGCCATCAGTACTTTTTATAAACAATGGTACAATGTGGATTTAAACGCAGAATCGGAAATTTTACCGTTGATCGGCTCTAAAGAAGGGATCATGCATATTTGCATGACCTATCTCGATGAAGGAGATGAAGCGCTCATCCCTAATCCCGGTTACCCAACATACAGAAGCGCTGTTCAACTGGCGGGAGGAACTTGCAAAACATACGATCTCACAGAAAATAATATCTGGGAACCCGATTTCGATGCGTTGGAAAAAATGGACCTTGAGAAAGTAAAACTGATGTGGGTAAATTATACGCATATGCCTACGGGTAAGTTGCCCTCAATCGCCTTATTTGAAAAGATCATCGCTTTTGGTAAAAAACATTCGATTCTCATTTGTCATGATAATCCATACAGCTTTATTCTGAATGATACACCCATGAGCCTGCTTGGCGTTAAAGGCGCAAAAGATGTTGCCGTTGAGTTGAATTCACTAAGTAAATCGGGTAATATGGCAGGATGGCGGGTGGGATGGTTAGCCGGTAGCAACGAAACGATTGAAGAAGTGCTCCGCTTTAAAAGTAACATGGACAGTGGTATGTTCCTTCCCATACAACTGGCTGCTGCAAGGGCTTTGGAGTTGGGCAGGGAATGGTATCAGGACCTGAATAAAATGTATACCCAACGCAGGGAACTGGTTTATAAAATTTTAAAAGCACTCGACTGTACCTATGACCTTAAACAATCTGGTTTGTTCATATGGGCCAAGATTCCCGATAATTATGAAGATGGCTACGAATTAAGCGATTCCATATTATATGAGAAAAACGTATTCATCACACCGGGCGGCATTTTTGGGAGTAATGGGAACAAATTTGTGAGGATTAGCTTGTGTCAGAAGGCCGATGTGCTGAAAAAAGCGTTAGACAGAATTTGCGACAGATAATAGTATTGTATGACAGCTCAGGATTAAACGGATATTTATGACAGTAACAATCATAGGAGTGGGTTTAATAGGCGGTTCGTTAGCCATTTCGTTGAGAGAAAAGCAATTGGCTACACACATTATAGGAGTAGATCTGAGTAAGGAACATTTGGAAAAAGCGCTTCAACTTGGGTTGATTGATGAAGCTTGTTCCTTAGCGGAAGCCATCAGTAAATCTACGTTGATAGTGATTGCCGTACCGGTAGATGCGATGATGATGATACTGCCGGAAATAATGAGCTCTGTTACTGCCCATGTAGTGATGGATATGGGATCAACAAAGGAAAATCTGTTGAATGCCATTGCAGGCCACCCGAAAAGAGGGCGTTTCGTTCCTACTCATCCTATGTGGGGAACTGAATACAGTGGCCCTGAAGCTGCGGTAAGCGGCGCATTTATAAACAAAGCTGTGGTAATCTGCAACGTGGATGAAATTGATGCCGATGCACTGGCGCTTGTAAAAAATTTATACCAGAAGATAGGCATGCACATGGTGTATATGGAAGCGCCTGCACATGACCTGCACGCAGCTTATGTTAGCCATATATCACATATCACTTCTTTTGCCCTGGCAAACACAGTGCTTGAAAAAGAAAAAGAAGAAGATGCCATCTTTGAAATTGCCAGTGCAGGATTTGAAAGCACGGTTCGTTTAGCAAAAAGCAATCCCGATATGTGGGTGCCTATCTTTAAGCAAAACAGGGAAAATGTACTGGATGTTTTGAACGAACACATTTCACAACTAAAAAAATTTAAAAGTTGCCTTGAAAAGGAAAACTATGTGTATTTGAAAGAATTGATTGAACATGCAAACGGCATTAAGAGGATTTTGGAGTAATGATTAATTATTAACGGGTAGTTGATATGATTTTAAGTTGTAGCAATGTAAGATATGCTTGTAAATAGGTTACTAACCGTTAATCATTAATCATTAATAATTAATCATTAGAATTTGCTGCTGATAGCCAATACCGGAACTTTAGTACCTTTGCGGAAATTTTTATTAAATATGATGACATTTGAAGGGTTGGGCATTGATGCGAAATTAGTGCAGGCAACCGTTGAGTTGGGATATGTAAACCCAACACCGATACAGGAAAAAGCAATACCGGTTTTATTAAGCGGAACAACTGATTTTGTAGGATTGGCACAGACGGGAACAGGAAAAACGGCAGCATTTGGCTTGCCATTGCTACATCTCATTGATTCAAAAGAGCGTTACCCACAGGCGCTGGTGGTATGCCCTACCCGCGAATTGTGCATGCAGATCGTTAAGGAAATGGAACTTTTTAAGAAGCATATTGCCGGAATGCATGTGGTAGCGGTGTATGGAGGTACTTCTATCAGTATGCAGATCCGTGATCTTAAACGAGGCGTTCAGATAGTGGTGGCTACTCCGGGCAGGTTGATCGACCTTATTGAACGCAAGGCAATTGATCTGGCACGTATCAAATATATTGTACTGGATGAGGCTGATGAGATGCTGAACATGGGTTTTAGGGATGACATCGAGTTTATATTAAAGAACACACCCGTAAAAGAATCCACATGGCTCTTTAGCGCAACGATGCCTCCTGAAGTAAAACAGGTAAGCAAGCGCTACATGAAGAACCCGGTTGAAATTACAGTGGGTAAGATGAATACTGCTAATGTGAACATCGATCATCAGTACTATGTAACACAGGCACAGCATCGTTATGATACCTTAAAGAGGATCATTGATTTTAATCCTGGTATCTATGGAATCATATTTACCCGTACCAAACTGGATGCGCAGGACCTTGCCGAGAAATTAACCAGAGAAGGTTATGATATTGATGCGCTGCATGGAGACTTAACACAGCAACAGCGTGACAAAGTAATGGGACAGTTCAGGGAGAAGACCCTGCAGTTGTTGATTGCGACAGATGTGGCAGCACGAGGCATTGATGTTCAGGGCATAACACATGTAATAAATTTCGAGTTGCCAGACGATATGGAAGTGTACACCCAGAGAAGCGGCCGTACCGGACGTGCAGGTTTAAGCGGCATCAGCATTTCGATTGTTCACGCGCGCGAAACATTTAAGCTGCGTCAAATTGAAAAGTTGATACAGGCCCCTATCAATCGCATGGACATTCCGAGTGGTAAAGATGTTTGCAGAAAGCAATTCTTTAGTGTTATGGACAAACTATTGGAGGCTGATATAAGTCATGGCGACTATGAGACTTATGTGCCCATGCTGGAAGAAAAATTCGCTGATATGAGCAAAGAGGATGTGCTGAAAAGAGTTGCGGCAATGGAGTTTGACAGGTTCCTAAAATACTATGAGAATGCCGAAGACCTAAACGTTCGTGAAGAGAGAAGACCAAGACGGGAATTCGCAGGTGATGGTCGTGACCAGGGAAGAAGAACCGAAACCAGGGGACGGGAGTTTAATGGCAACACTAACGGTGACTATATGAAGCTGTTTGTGAACCTCGGTACTAAAGATGGTTTTTATAAAGCCAGTTTTCTGCAGTTTATTCTCGACATGAGTGATCTGAAAAAAGAGGTACTGGGAAGGGTTGATATAAAAGATATGAATACCTGGATCGAAATAGACAAGTCGGCCGCTTCAAAGATGATCAAATCTATTGACGGTAAAACATATAAAGGCAGAAGAATAAGGATGAATGACGCTAACAGCAGGTAGCTCTGTCAGGTATCAGCTGTCAGGTATCAGGTATGAGGTATGAGCTATCAGGAGGAACGTGTTACAGATGAAGCCACTGACAATAAACGATGCTGTAAATCAGAAGGACACTAACTAACTTTTGATCAACTGACGGCTGACAGCCCACTAACGATTGAACCTATTTATGAACTTAGTATAAATTTTATGCAAGCAATTCAAACAAAATCCGCTACTATTAATGAGACGCTTGAAAAGCGGCCTCTTGTAATCGCTGGTCCATGCAGCGCTGAAACCGAAGAGCAGGTAATACAAACTGCCACACGGTTAGCCAATACCGGCAAAGTTGATATGCTGAGAGCAGGTATCTGGAAACCCCGCACACGTCCCGGAAGTTTTGAAGGAATCGGCACGAAAGGATTGCCCTGGATGCAACAGGCAAACACAATCAGTGGTTTACCAGTTGCCATCGAAGTGGCAACCGCCAAACAGGTGGAAGATGCCTTGCATTTTGATATTGATGTTTTGTGGGTTGGTGCACGTACCACAGTAAATCCCTTCAGCGTTCAGGAAGTGGCAGATGCACTTCGCGGCGTAGATGTTCCCGTTCTTATAAAAAATCCTATTAATCCCGATCTTGAGTTATGGATAGGTGCGGTGGAGCGCATAGCCAAGGCCGGTATAAAAAATATCGGACTCATCCATCGCGGCTTTTCTTCTTATGGCAACACTGAATACCGTAATGCTCCTATGTGGCATCTTGCCATCGAAATGAAGCGCCGTAATCCGGGCATGCTTCTTATTAATGATCCCTCTCATATTTGCGGCCGCCGTGATATTTTGTTAGATGTTGCACAACATGCCATTAACCTCGATTTTGACGGATTGATCATCGAAAGTCATATTGATCCTGACAATGCCTGGAGCGATGCCAAGCAACAGGTTACTCCCGAAAAGCTGGCTGAAATTTTAAATGGCATTGTGTGGCGCAAAGAAGATACGGCTTCTGAAGAGTTCCATGCTGATATGGAAAAATTACGTCAGCAAATCAATCACCTGGATGATGAATTGATGCAGCTCATTGGCCAGCGTATGAAGATAGCCGATAAGATAGGACAGTATAAAAAAGATAACAGCATCACCATCCTGCAAACAAATCGCTGGAATGAAATACTGGAGAGAGCATACAGAAAAGGAGAGAAACTCGGCTTAAGCAAAGAGTTCATCACAAAATATTTTGATGCCGTTCACATGGAAAGTATCACGCACCAGAACAAAAGCATGAATAGTTAATCTGAAAGCGGACAGGCATCATCTTTTCCGTAACTTTTAGCGTGGAAGGACGGGCTCTCAATGCCGGCCTTTTCGTT
>CAXTDO010000532.1:0-5144 GCA_964242315.1 uncultured Flavihumibacter sp. | reverse complement strand
CATTAGACGTTTTCCGAAAAACACATGCCGCCGGGAGTTGGTATTTAATTACTAAAACACCTTTGTCGAAAGCACCAGTTATAACACTTCAACAGGTTCAGGCTGGACCAATGGCAAATAATAATTCTTATAAAAAGTACCAGGGTTACATGAATCGCGTACCGGCTTCTAATGCAAAAGAAGAAAATAATGTTAAAGCAATCGGAAACCTATTGGTACTTACCGACAACGGTTTTGCCGCTTTTGCAGGAAGTTATTTTGAGGATTCACCTGCGACAAATGGAGAAACCTACCAAAATCGGATTACAGATGCTACGCAGGCTGACAAAGAGCTCGCTATTTCGGACCCTTTTTTGGTGACACTTAATTATCTTACCCCTCCCAGTGACCTGACACTAGTGCAAAGACAGCAACAAATTTATATTAACTGGATTGAAGATTCCAGGTATTATGCATACAAAATATTTAAAAAAAACAGCCAGGGATCTAAATCAGGAACGGTTTCTATTCACACTATACTATTGGGAAAGCTAACTGGTGAAACGGTAAAAGATCTTTCTGACATTTATAAGTATATTGATACTGCCAACAATCTACCCGGCAGTATTTTATTTTACCAGCTATCAGGTATAGATGTTTTGGGTAACGAGTCTGCCTTAAATAAAGAATCAGTGATTCAGATTAAAGACCTGGTTGCCCCGGACAGCCCAGAAATCTGAAGATTGAAAAGAAAAACAAGACTGCCGTGTTAAGCTGGGATGCAGTTACCGATAAGGATTGCATAGGTTATAATGTTTACCGCACAACATCCCCAACTGCGCAAAGCGTTAACGTTGCCTGCCATTTTCCTCCTCAATCTTAAAGTTGTAAAATCAATAATTTAGTAACTATTTTGCACTCACAATAAGACATACTTATAGATATTTCAGTAATACCAATTGGTAATTCAAAGGGAGTTCGATTGACAAAGACTATACTTGACAAGTGTAATATTACAGACACGGTTGAGCTAATTCTAGAAAAAGAATTCATTATTCTTAAACCAAAGACTGCTTCAAGAATTGGTTGGGAAGAATCATTTAAAAAAATGCACGAAAAAGGCGATGACAAGCTATTTATGTCTGATGTATTTGACGACGAAAATTTTGAGAAATGAAGTTAAAGCAATATCAAATTGTATTGGTCAATCTTGCTCCGACGATCGGAGGCGAAATGAAAAAGACGTGGCCTTGCGTGATTATTTCACCAAATGAAATGAATAAATATTTACAAACAATTGTAGTTGCGCCTATGACAAACAGATCTAAGCCGTATCCAACAAGAGTAGAGGTCAGGCATAATAAGAAAAAAGGATGGATAGTACCAGATCAAATCAGGACAGTTGACAGGCAAAGAATTGTAAAAGTAGTAGCAACCTTACTGGACAAAGAAGTATCGAACGTTCAAGCAATTATTAGAGAAACTTATATAGACTTAAAACGGCAGGTAACAGTAGTACGCATCGAAATAGACACACACTAAGAAAACTACTCAATGATCAATACCAAAGATTTACATATTGAAGCTGAAATCTTACCACTATTTGACTTCACATATAACAACTTTTCAAAAGCTGCCCTGGTTGATATCTTAAACGGGCATCTCGAATCGAAAGAAGCAATAATTAATCGTCAAGAAATTTTAAATGGATTTTTATGCCACAATAAATATATGCAAGGGTATAATTACTCTCGCCTTGAGTTAATAGAAGTATACGATTTTCTTAACAGTCTTTTTTTAAAGGCTTCTTCAAAGAACGAATTAAAACTTGAACTATTTTTTTCACAAAAAAATCGACACCAGGAAAGGGCAAAACTTTCTCAGCTCATTCTATTGTTTGAAAAACTAAACTCTTTCTACATACAAAAACTGAATATAGAACGATTTCCAAACAGCTACAGAAATGAACTTGAAAAAATTATCATTGTCTTCAGCGCATTTAACTTAAAACATTATGAGCTGATTGTTCGTGGACAAGGATTACAAATTAAACATATAACTGAATTAACTACCATTATTTTAACGGAACTTGGCCGCGATAAAATACAGGATTTTTGGACGAGCTACTTTCTATTTGAGGCGTATTTATCAATAAGCATTGGCATCATTAAACATGGTTTTAACTTTCCAACAATAACAGATAGTGCCTTTCACTTAAAAGATTTTTACCATCCCCTATTAACAAAACCTGTGAAAAATAATTTTGATGCCACAAGTAACGTTGCTCTTCTAACGGGGCCAAATATGTCGGGCAAATCAACTTTTCTAAAAGCGATAGGTTTATGTGTCTATCTGGGTCATTTAGGTCTGGCGGTACCTGCTTCAAAAGCTGAGTTGCCATATTATTCAAGTATTTCTATAGCAATCAATTTAAATGACGACCTTCTGAATGGATATAGTCATTTTATGACTGAACTGATTAACTTAAAATCAATAATCTTAGAAAGCGGAAATGATAGAAACTGTTTTGCCGTATTTGATGAATTGTTTAGGGGAACTAACGTTGAAGATGCCAGTGAAATAATGTTGATCACAATCAAAGGCCTTTTAAAATTTTCAAAGTCAATGTTTTTCATATCCACACATTTACAACGGTTAAAAGAAATCGAAAAAATAAAAAAGTATCAACTTATTATATTGATTGTGAATTAAAAGAAACCGATGCGGTATTTACTTACAAAATAAAAGAAGGTTGGTCGGATTTAAGAATTGGTCGGCTATTATTTGAGAAGGAAGGGTTAAATAAATTACTTACTTCCTGTTTATCAAGACGCGTGCAACAGTGGGTTTGCTGCTATGCTGGCAGAAGAATAAATCATCATCGTTTTGTTCACTATCGGCAGTGCTAAGGTCTGATTTTAAAATTCGCATATACCATGCGGGTAAACACGGTTACCGGTAATTAAAAATTTACAAGGATCCTGCAAATAACAATTACTGAAGATTTTTGCTATCATTGTGAGGACGTTAACATTCCCGCATATATATTTGCCTCACCCAACCTTTGAAATGAAATCTTCCCTTAAGGATTTTACTACTTTATTTTTTTTTAGTCTTGTCATTCCCTCGTTCGCTTTTACCCAAATACAGAAGATTTATCTCAGCCCGAAAGCGGCTGGCAATGCAAAACAATCCAACTTTGTAGATTCCATTCATTTTGTTCCCCTTGAAATCAGGGAAGATATTAAGTTCACTGTTTTTACATATGTTCAGGTTACCGAAAAATATTTCCTGTTGATGGATTATACGGACAGGTATGTCTTGGTGTACGCAAAAGATGGGCGTTTTATTCAGAAAATAAATTATAAGAAGCTTGGAGAAGGATTTTATCCGAACTATCACAAAGAAACAAACGAGCTTATTTTTTTTGGTAATAACAGAAGCTACGCACTTACAAAGAAAGACCTGATAAAGATCCGGTTAGATTGGAGCAACCCCCGCAATAAAAAATACTTTAAAAAATACAGGGTTAATTTAAACGATACCACATTTAGTGTGGAAAAAGAAACACCCGACGAGAACGATGTAGTTCAGGCTTATCCCCTGATTGAAAACTATTACATGCAGGGAAGAATTAGTACCAGCCCGCTTTATGGGGAAGGCAAGGACTTTGAACTTAAAATTTATAAAGATAAGAAGCTGGTAAAAAGTTATTTCCCTTACGACCGCATGAACGAGCCCCGATTTTTATATACGGAAGAAAAAACCTCCTTCAATTACACCGATACCTCCTATATTCAAATTATTACGCGACCCTATTGTGATACCATTTATAAAATGATCAGGGACAGCATTATCCCGGCATATCATTTAGTGATGCCGATGGAGAACAGCCTGCCACCATCATTTTTTACGAAACCATTTAAGAACAAAACTGACCGGGAGAATTTCAGTCGAAATAATGGCTGGGTGTTTCAACAGGTTTATAATTTTTATGAAACTCCCGGGTTGTTTTACTTTAATGTCCGTTATCAATCTAATTACGAATCGTATATCTATAAACGAAAGGGAAATTTTACCTACAAAACCAATAACATCAAGGCAGATAGCAGCCAGTATAATCTAAAGCTTTTGGCAGACATGAACATTGCCAGACATGATGACAAATTTTACAAATTGCAAAAAGCAGGTGACCTGGTTACCTTTTTCGATCAAAATAAAAATGTGCCTGTCCCAAAAGAGCTCGAGGAATTTTTGAGACGTAAACCCCACAGTACTGCACCTGTGATCGTGGAATTCAAACTTAAGTCTATACCGTGAAGTCATTTATAACTATCTGCGTTCTGCTTGGCTTTTTTACCGGAGCGTTTGCTCAAACAGGTAAAATCGTTGGTTCCGTAATGGACGCTCAAACCAACACACCCCTCGAACTGGCAACGGTGAGTGTGCTGAATCGGGATTCCAGCCTGATTGGCTATCAGTTATCCGACAGGTTTGGAAAATTCATCTTTTCGAAATTGCCCCTTAAAAAGGGGCTATTGGTCACTGTTACCTATACAGGGTATACTGCTTTCTCATCCGCTATCCAACTTGCCACGGACAAGCCCGATACGCTGGTGATTTCACTGGATGTCAATACCAAAGACACTGTCGTGGTAACAGGGGCAAGTCCTGTCAGAATGAACGGAGATACCCTCGAAATTAATCCTGCAGCGTTTAAAATGAAAGAAGATGCGGTTGTAGAAGAGTTGTTGAACCAGGTTTCAGGCATCACGATCTGGTCGGATGGTACCATTACCATTAATGGAAAAAAAGTTCAAACCCTTCTCGTGGATGGAAAGCCATTCCTGGGAACAACAGATTCGCGCGTTGCAACACAAAATCTTCCCAAGTCAGCCATTAACAAAATTCAGCTCTACCAGGAGTACGACAGGAGCAAAATAGGGCAACCCGGCGCCGCGCAGCAGGACTCCCTGCTGACCATGAACATAAAACTTAAGGAAAGCAGCAAGAAAGGTTATTTCGGGAAAGCGGGCGGTGGTTATGGTACCACGGATCGATTCGAATCAGACCTTTCTCTCCAGATGGAGAACAAAAAAACCAGTGCAGGCATCGGAGCCGGATTTAATAGTGGCAGTAAAACCTTGGGTAGTATCCAGTAAATG
>CAXTDO010000531.1:0-5145 GCA_964242315.1 uncultured Flavihumibacter sp. | reverse complement strand
TTATAACAAAGGTATAAGTAAATTACTTTTTTTATGTATAAACTATTGTCCACCTTGTCTCTTCATTACATATTCTGTTAAAAAAAGATATTTTTGTTTTTACAGCGATCTTATACACTTGTAATGTGTTAAATAGAAGAACAATTTATAATTTGGTAAGTAACCTGTATTTTTAAATACAATTGTCTTTTATGACGAATAAACTTTTGGCTTTCCTATGCTTTTTAGTTTTTTCCATTCCTGCCTGGTCTCAGGCTCCCAGGATCATTTATTCTGAACCGGAACGGGAAGATTCCCGTAGAACAGAATTTGAGGTGATTGGTAAGGTGAGTGGAAATTTCCTGGTGTACAAAAACAACCGTAACGATCATGACGTATGCGTGTACGATAATGAAATGCGGTTGAAAGAAAGAATAAAGATGGAAACGTCTGACAGGTGGGTAAACGTAGACTTTATCGCTTATCCTGATTTTTGCTACATGATTTATCAATACCAGAAAAGAAGCACTTTATACTGTGTAGGAGTGAAGCTGGATGGCAATGGCAAAAGAATCGGTAAGCCAATCGACCTGGATACCACACAGATAGGATTTGCAGCCAGTAATAAAATCTATACTACCATCTTCAGCGAAGACAAAAAGAAGATCATGATCTTCAAGATCAATAATCGCAATCAACGAAACTTCTTTTTTACAAGCCTGCTTTTTAACGATCAGCTCGAACTCCTGGGCAGGAACCGTATGAGCATGGCTATGGAGGAAAGAAATGATTATTTTACTGATTTTCTACTTACTAACGAAGGAGACATGGCATTCGGCATATTCCGCCGAAGTTCGAATAATGAACAGATTACAAAAGTGATGATGGTTATTAAAACACCTGAAGCGCTTGACTTTTCCGTAAGGGATGTTGAGATCGGTACGCTTATTCTGGATGAACTGAAACTTAAAGTTGATAATTCCAATAAACGTATTTTATTAAATGCCCTTTATTACAAACAAAGAAGAGGAAACATTGAAGGCCTGTACTCTTTAACATGGGACAAGAACAGAAACGTTAAAATTGCTGACAGAACCATCGCTTTTAACGATGACTTACGTTCTGTTGCAAAAAGTTCGGAAGCCAACAGAAAAATGGCGTTCAACGATTATTTTATTAAGAACATTGTTACCAGAAAGGATGGGGGGTACCTCGTTATCGGCGAGTCTTTGTATTCCTCTTCAAGAGGAAACACTTACAACCGCTGGAATTACAATTCTTTTGGCAATCCATGGATGTCGCCACTTGATTATTCTTACTGGTCGCCCATGTACAGCAGCCCCTGGTATATGCCCTGGAACAGGTATGGTAACATCAATGCCACACGTTACTATGCCGAGAACATTATGGTGCTTTCCTTTAATAAAGACGGAGGACTTGAATGGAGCAATGTTATTGATAAATCGCAGTACGATGATGAAACGGACAACATGATTTCTTTTCAAACCGTGAACACAGGTACTGAATTGCACTTCTTATTTAACCAGTTTGAGCGTAGAACGCTTTTATTACATGATCAGAGCATTGGTCCCGATGGAAAGGTGTTTCGCAACCCTACCCTGAAGAACCTTGACAAAGGGTATGAATTTATGCCCCGCTTCGGCAAGCAGGTCAGTTCACGACAGATAATAATACCCTGCCTTTACAGAAATTATCTTTGCTTTGCAAAAATTGATTTTTAATGAAAAGTCGTCTTTAAGGTGGTTCGTATCTTTAAAAACAAAAATCCCGGTAACGCATTATTGTTGCTGTTATACGCCCTGTTTTTAAAGTTCCCCCTGTTTCTGCATCCTGTAAAACCAATGCCGGACCAGGGTAACAATTATATTTATTACCTTATTGTTGAGCTGATAGAACCCTTATCTAAAACGGTTCCTGTAATATTTTCCCTGCTTGCTTTCCTGATGTTTTTTACACAGGCAACGCTGTTGAATCGTATTGTAAATTCCCTGAAGCTTTTTCCCAGATCGAATTACCTTGTAGGAATGACCTTTCTTCTTACAACCTCTCTGGTAAAAGACTGGACATCATTCTCCGCACCATTACTGATCAATTCATTGATGATATGGATATGGTACAGAATGGTTGGATTGTACAATAACAGTAATCCTAAAACCTCTATTTATAATGTTGCCGTATTGGTGGGCCTGTTACCACTTGTATATAGTCCGGCGGTAGCTTTTATATTATTGTTGGTTTTTGCTCTGATAATAACCAGGCCCCTCGACATAACAGAATGGATGGTGGCTATATTAGGTATTATAACGCCTTACTATTTCCTGTTTGTAATATTATTTCTTTCAGATCAGTGGAAAACCAGTTCGGTAATCCCCTATTTGTTATTACACCTTCCCAGGCTGCCCGGTTCTGTATGGGTAACTGCCAGTATGGGTTTATTATTTATTCCATTTTTAACAGGTGGATATTTTATTCAGGCAAATCTGAATAAAATGCTTATTCATGTACGAAAAACATGGGGTTTATTGCTTTGGTTTTTCGTAGTGTCCATTATAGTTATTTTTATTAACCCTACCGGTAACTATATTCACTGGATGCTTATGATGATACCCGTTGCAGCCTTTCATGCGGCCGCTTATTACTACATCACATCCCGCTGGCTAACCTCCTTGTTACATTGGATTACCTTTGCATTTGCTATCGCGATAGAGTATAGTTTGGTGTAGGCTGTCAGGTGTGAGGTATGGGGTGTGAGGTATGAGGTATGAGCTTAAAACCCCGTGTCAGCAAAACATTAAACCTGAAACATCTGTATTCCTCATACCTCATACCTCATAGCAATGCTTTATCTTTACCACTAAAATATTCATCCGTATGAAATTCGGCGTTGTTGTTTTTCCGGGTTCCAATTGCGACAGAGATATGCAGGATGCCCTGCAAACAGACCTTAAAAAAGAAGTTATCATGCTCTGGCATAAAGATGGCGACCTTTCTATGTTCTCCAAGGAAGATTGCATTATACTGCCAGGAGGGTTTTCTTATGGTGATTACCTGCGTTGTGGCGCTATTGCACGATTCAGTGCTATGATGCAAAAGGTTATAGAATTTGCTGACAGTGGCGGTAAAGTATTAGGCGTCTGCAACGGTTTCCAGATCTTGTGCGAATCTCATTTATTACCCGGAGTTTTGTTAAGGAATGCAAACCAGCAGTTTGTATGTAAAAATATTTATTTAAAAGGTGTTGGTGCTGCCAACAA
The DNA here is from genome assembly GCA_964242315.1 of uncultured Flavihumibacter sp. Classification (GTDB taxonomy): domain Bacteria; phylum Bacteroidota; class Bacteroidia; order Chitinophagales; family Chitinophagaceae; genus JADCRZ01. Next base: position 1,891 of record CAXTDO010000531.1, on the reverse strand, counting down.
ACCATTAAAAGTACCTGTAGCCCATGGTGAAGGAAGGTATTATGCAGATGAGGCCACACTAGATGCATTGGAAGCAAATCAGCAGGTTATTTATACTTACTGCGATGAAAACGGAAATGTAACGGATTCCAGCAATCCTAATGGTGCACTTCGTAACATTGCCGGGATATGTAATATTCAGCGAAATGTTTTTGGCATGATGCCACATCCCGAGCGGGCAAGCTCTGAAGAACTGGGCAATATCGATGGACGGATCATCCTTAATTCAATTATTAATGGTTAATGATTAATTATTAACGGTTAGGTGTTAATTATCAAGTTTTGTATTTCACAATTAACAATTTACAACTATCCGTTAATCATTAATCATTAACCATTAATCATTAAATTTGCCCCTGTTTGAATTTTATCACAAATACTTCTTCATGAAACAAAATGTACTCTTGTTATTTTCAATGCTTTCGGCTTTGGTTTCTATGGCACAGTCCGAGAAAGCTGTTAAATGGAATTATACGGTTAAAAAGGTCTCCGATAAAACATATGAAGTTAATATGACCGCCATCATCAGCGGAGATTATCACATGTACGCACAGAATGTGGGTGTTGACGGCCCTGCACCTACAACGTTTACCTTCACTAAAAATCCATTGATTACATTGGATGGAAACGTGAAAGAAGTAGGTAAAGTTGTTAAGAAATTTGAAAGCGTTTGGGGTGGTAATGTCAGTTATTATGAAAAGACCGTGAATTTTGTTCAGGTAGTGAAGCTCAAGGCGAATGTGAAAACCAATCTTTCCGGTAAAGTTGAATTCATGGTTTGTGATGAAAAACAGTGCCTTCCACCCAGTAATGTAGATATTAAGGTTAGTATCGGAGAGTAATACGGTATTTAACTACAAAATAATTGAAACGAGTTCTTATGGAACTCGTTTCAATTATAAGATCAAAATACGATGATGAAAATTTACCTGCGCCTTCTTCAAATCTTCTTTTTAACAGCAACTTTCTTTACTTCGTTTTCACAAGACAGTTCGGTTACAAAGGTGGTGGAATGGAAATTTAATGCAGCCGCTACATCATCCGATGAATGCATCATTTCAATTAAGGGCACCATTCAGCCGGGCTGGAAACTGTTTTCTACGCTTATGAGCGATGATGATCCTAACACAAGGATAACGCTCGACAGCGCTACCGCTGCCTTTGCCACAATTAAAAACATCACTGAAAGTAATAACCTCCGGCAGCTTAAAGAGCCGCTTTTTGATAATAAAGAAATTAAATATTTTGAGAACAATGTCGAATTGAAAGTAGTGCTGGCTCTCAAAGAAAAAGGGCATCAAATTAATGGAACTGTAACTTTCATGGCATTAAAAGAACAGGAAGTAGCAGGCCCTGAAGCAATTCCATTTCGCTTTTCTTCAGACGCCGGTGGCAATTTTGTTGCACAGGCAGCAGGTATACAAGAATCATCAGCTGGAAATGAGTCAATAAAAAGAGCGCCGATTGATATTAAAAATCCGGCAGAAAAATGCGGAGGTACGGGAACAGAGGATAATGCTTCCAAAAGTTTATGGGGAATATTTCTGTTAGGTTTTTTGGGAGGCCTGATAGCATTGATTATGCCCTGCACATTCCCTATGATACCGCTTACCGTTTCTTTCTTTACTAAAAAGTCTGCCAGCCGTTCAAAGGGAATTTTTAATGCTTCTATGTATGGCTTTTTTATTTTCCTTATTTATGTGCTGCTGAGTGTGCCTTTTTATTTTTTAGATGCTGGCAGTTCCGACATACTGAATAACATATCCACTAATGCCTGGCTGAACATCTTCTTTGCCGCGATCTTCCTTGTTTTTGCAGTGTCGTTTTTTGGTTATTTTGAAATAACCCTGCC
>CAXTDO010000530.1:0-5193 GCA_964242315.1 uncultured Flavihumibacter sp. | reverse complement strand
CAGGGATGGAATTGAATATATTGTATCCTTAGGCACCACCGGCGAAACGCCTACGCTGAGTCTGGAGGAAAAGACAGACATATTAAACTGCACTTATGAAAAAGTCAATGGTCGCGTTCCTGTTGTAGTTGGGATAGGCGGCAATGATACCCGGCATGTTATTGAAGAAATGGATACCCTTCCCCTTGAAAAAGCTCTCGCTATTTTAAGCGCCTCACCTTATTATAGCAAACCTTCCCAGGAAGGATTATTCGCTCATTATAAAGCGTTGGCTCAGTCTACTTCAAAGCCGATAATGTTATATAATATTCCTGGCAGAACCGGCCGGAACATCAATGCTTCCACCGTTATCAGGCTGGCTACCGAAGTGGATAATATCGTCGGTATTAAAGAAGCCAGTGGCGACATGGCACAATGTATGGAGATACTTCGTGATAAACCTGCGGACTTTCTGGTGGTAAGCGGCGATGACGCACTTACCTTGCCTCAGATAGCCTGTGGCATGGAAGGCGTAATAAGCGTAGCCGCTAACTGCTTTACAAAAAAGTTTTCAGAAATGGTACGCCTGTGTTTAAAAGGTGATTTTAAGACTGCCAAAATTTTAAATGATTCCCTCATTGATGCATACCTGTTGTTATTTGGTGAAAATAATCCTGCCGGCGTTAAAGCCGTTCTTAGCGAACTGGGAATAATAAGTAATTACCTTCGTTTACCTCTTGTGCCCCTGAGCGAAGAGATCCATAATAAACTGAAGAAATATTTGAACAGCATTAAATAAATTACCCGTTATCAGTTAAAGTTATAATAATGGTTAATAGCTGAAGGCTGATAGCTTAAAGCTATGACAGGATTAACACATACCGCCTCACAGAATGTTTATATATTGGATACTGAGTTCTTCATGCCACAACTCAACCGTAGTAGAAGGATCTGGATTTATCTTCCCATAGGATACGGCACTTCAAAAAAGCGCTACCCCGTTCTATACATGCACGATGGGCAAAACCTCTTTGATGAAGCCACCTCTTACAGTGGCGAGTGGGAAGTAGATGAAACATTGAACACCATTCCCAACGCATGCATTGTAGTAGGTATCGACAATGGCAGTGTGTTTAGGATGAATGAGTACAACCCGAACGATACTGCTCAATTCGGAAAAGGCGAAGGAGGCTTATACCTGGAGTTCATCGTAAAAACACTGAAGCCCTATATCGACAAAAAGTTCCGCACCCTGCGTTCTAAGGAACACACCATGATAGCCGGCAGCTCTATGGGCGGACTGATCAGCTTTTATGCCGGAATTCTCTATCCGCGTGTATTTGGCAAGATGGGAATATTTTCTCCTGCTTTCTGGATAGTGCCGCAGATAAGCGATCAGATCAGGCAACTGATAAGGCCGCGCAGGCATTCTTCTCAGCAATACTACTTTTATGGCGGAGGCGCTGAAAATCCCACGATGATCAGCGACATGTTGCGTGTTACAGATCTGTTAGGTACCATCACGTCTGCAAAAATAGAAGTAGTGATAAAAGCAGACGGCTGTCACAACGAAGCCTGCTGGAAAAAGGAATTTCCGGCTTTTTATAAATGGATTGTTTGATGTATGACCTATAAGGTTTTGAAAACCTTATAGGTAAGTTTGCCTTATTTACCTACACCCTATAACTAACCCCTTCCAACGCCAGGTCGCTATTGGGAAAAACCTGCCTGGTTTCATTTTCAAACTCATCCAGTGTTTCGTATTTGGAGCTGAAATGCCCTATCAGCAGGCGGTGGGCACGAGCATGCTTTGCTATGGTTGCGGCCTGGGTGGTAGTACAATGAAACCGCTTCACTGCTTTCTCCTCCAGGTCATTAAGATAGGTGGCTTCATGATATAACAAGTCAACATCCTGTACGTTTTGGGCAATAGACTCATCATACAACGTATCCGTAACGTATGCGTATGATTTACCTTTGGTGGAAGGCTCACTCACCAGGTCGTTCTTTACAATGCTGCCATCTGCTGAGTGATAATCTTTACCCCAGCGTACTTCTTCATAAAAAACCGGCGGTATGTTGTATTGCTTCAATTTCTCAACATCCAGCTTCCGGGGCGCTTTTACTTCCCTGAAAAGAAATGCCCAGCATTCGATACGGTGAAAGGCCTTAAAACAACTTACTTCGTAATTGTCGTTGTTTAACATTACCCCTTCATGCAATGAATGGAAGTGTAAAGGGTAAGGAAGTGTGGTTCCGCTGATATTTAACTGAAGGTCTATGATTTGTTTTAAAGAAGAAGGAGCGTAAATATGAAGGGCATGCTCTCTGCCCAGCAATCCCATGCTGGTGATCAAACCCATCAGGCCAAAATAATGATCTCCGTGAAGATGGGAAATAAAGATATTGTTGATACGGCTTCTTTTAATGCGATACCTCGCCAATTGTGTCTGAGTGCCTTCGCCACAGTCTACCAGAAATAAATGATCATTTAACGTCACTACCTGCGAGCTGGGGTGGCGATCAAAAGCCTGCAAGGCTGAATTATTCCCAAGGATAGTGACTGCTAACATAAATGTTGTAATGCAACAATTTTGAATTAATAATATAATCCTCCTGAACCGTGCAAATTTCGTACAAAAGATCGTGTATGAACCACGGAGGCAGGGAGGCACGGAGAAACACAGAGTTATTTTAAGCATTGAAACTGTGGTTCTCCGTGCCTCCCTGCCTCCGTGGTTCACAGCATCAACCTACCGATAGATCGCTACTTCGTTAATGCCATCGCTGTTACGCAGGCCTCTGTACATGCCGGCGCTGTTGAAAACCAGGGTGGCGTTTCCCTGGGCATCCACTCCTATTAGTCCTCCTTCCCCTTCCATCTGTACCAGCTTATGCAGAACCACTTCTTCGCATGCCTGTTGTAAAGTTAGATTTTTATATTCCATCAGGCAGCTAACGTCATAGGCGGCAACCGCTCTTATAAAAATTTCACCATGACCGGTACATGATATTGCACAGGTTTTGTTATTGGCATAAGTGCCGCTGCCTATTACCGGACTATCGCCGATTCTTCCGTATTTTTTATTGGTCATGCCACCGGTGCTGGTGGCTGCGGCTGTGTTTCCCTTCCTGTCGCAGGCTACTGCTCCAACAGTGCCGAACTTTTTATCTTTCATCAGTTCTTCCAGTTGCTGATGGGTGTGATCTAAAGAATAATTATCCGAATCGCGTATGGCTTTCCATTGATCGTACCGGAACTGTGAAAAAAAATATTCATCGGGCTCCAGTTTGATACCCTGGCGGATGGCAAAATCGTTGCCGCCTTTTCCACTAAGAAATACGTGGTTACTGTTAAGCATTATTTCCGTTGCCAGTTCAATAGGGTTTCGAACATTTCTAACACCCGCTACAGCACCGGCTTTCAGGTTGCTGCCATCCATGATGGCTGCATCCATTTCCTGTACTCCTTTTTTTGTAAAAACAGAACCTCTTCCGGCATTGAAAAGCATGTTATCTTCCAATATTACAACTGCCGCTTTAACCGCATTGATTGCTGATCCATCTTCTTCTAAAACGGCATAACCCGCATCCAATGCGTTTTGCAAGCCTTGCTGGTAAGCCTTTTCCAGCTCCGGAGTCATATCCTGTTTCTCAATGGTACCCGCCCCTCCGTGAATAGCTAACGTAAAAACTGACATGGGTTTATTTTAATTAATTTAGAATAATGCTGTCAGCCATCAGCTTTCAGGAGGAAAGCATATCAGGCTTTGATCTGCTGACTTCTGATAGCTGATCGCTGACAGCTATTTCAGCAACAGCTTACATTCCTCCAGCAATCTATCCTTATTCACCGCAACAGTTCCAACTTCTTCACAAACCAGGCCACCGGCAATATTGGCGATTTCTGCCATCAGCAACACATTGCCTGTAGCTGCATACACTAATGACGCAACTGATATAACGGTATCGCCGGCCCCTGAAACATCTGAAATATTACGGATATGGGAAGGGATGATAGCCGCAGTGGTTTCATCATGATAAAAGACACCATTTTCAGAAAGGGTAATAAGAGAAATATGGTGCTGTAGACCAAGCGACAGGGATTGATGAATTTCTTTCAGGTAGTCGAAAGTGATTTCATTGGATCGCTTTCCCAGTGCTTCCTTTACCTCTTTAAGATTAGGTTTGAAAATGGTAACATCTTTGTAGGCAAAGAAGTTTTTAAACTTGGGATCTACCGTAGTGATGATATCATCCTGACGGCAAAGTTGTATGATGGTTGCAATGACGTTTTCAGTTAATACACCTTTATTATAATCTTCAAAAATAACAACCTGCGGCTTTTCATTTGCAAGGTAATGGCCTATAGTATCTATCAATTCCGTTTCCTCCTCATGAGTCAGATCATGAGTAATTTCCGAATCCAGTCGCAGCATCTGCTGATTGCGGCTCATGATCCGCGACTTGTTAGTAGTAATTCTTGCTGAGCTTTTTATCAGGCCTGAGGTGTCAATACCTTCTTCCTCAAAACGTTTTATTAATAATTTTCCATCCTCATCATCGCCAATTACCGAGAACATGGTAACGGCAACATTAAATGCTTTCAGATTCAGCGCTACATTTGCAGCGCCTCCTAACCGGTAATCTTTACTGGTGAGTGTTACCACCGGCACCGGCGCTTCGGGTGAAATGCGTTCTACTCTTCCCCACCAATAGGTGTCCAGCATAACATCGCCCACTACTGCAACTTTCAGATCGGTAAACTTCGCAAACAGCCTGTCAAAATCAACATCCTCCATAGATCAATTATGCTTTGTTTTATTAGCTACAGCAATATAATATAAGGGTACTCCGAGTAAGGTAATGATCAAACCCGGCCAGGTATATTGAGGCTTATAAATGATGAGTAGTATACAAAAGGCCAGTCCCATCAAAATATAAATAAAGGGAAGAACCGGGTATCCAAATGCTTTGTAAGGCCTGTCGGCATCAGGTTGCTTTTTACGAAGTATAAAAATCCCCGCAATGGTAAGCATGTAAAAGCCTACTGCAACAAAAGAGATCATATCCAGGAGATTGCCGTAGCTGCCGCTCAGGCTCCATAAGCAGGCTACTACACACTGTATCCAAAGCGCTATCCCCGGAACGGCGTTATTATTCAGTTCGCCTACCTTCCTGAAACCCAGGCCGTCTTTTGCCATAGTATAGTAC
>CAXTDO010000529.1:0-5197 GCA_964242315.1 uncultured Flavihumibacter sp. | reverse complement strand
GAATTCTTTAAAAAATTTCTACGGCTAACCGATGTTGTTGTTTTCTTCATATTGCAATCATTTCTTTTATCAGGTTGATTAATAGGGCAGGGGATCGGACGGACTCGTCGCATGCGCTTTTGCGTAATCAACCGGGCGCCGGCTTTCAATAACCCATTGTAATCCTCCCAGAATATGCCTGCGGAATACCGGATCTTTATAAGTGACAGAGTCATGTCCAAGGGCGGTATACCATTGCCTTCCACCGTCAAACTCATGGCTCCATACAGAAGGAAAAACATTGCCATAAATAACCGGCTTGTCTTTATCGTCCACAGTTGTAAGGTCATGCACCGCCAGCACGTGTATATCGGGATTTATCTCTGCAATATAATAACATTCATCGTCACGCTCCCAATGTACAGGTAAAAAGCTGGTGGAAGGATGTTTGGGGTCGGTGATGATCTCCATAAATTTCTGGTGTTTGGCATGTCGCACAAAAGTGCCTCCCACCAGTCTTTTGAACCAGGGCCATTTACGTTCCGTTCCTGTTACAGAGTGGATGCCTACAAATCCTCCGCCAGCCTGAACGTAGCGCATAAAGGCCACTTTGTGCGCATCGGTATCAAATACATCATTATTGGTGCTGGTAAAGATCAGGGCATTGTATCTTTTCAAGTTATCCTCAGTAAAAACCAGTGATGTATCTGCTACATCTACTTTACAGCCATGCTGAGCGCCCATTTCCGGAAAGCTTCTTACAGCCGAAGCTATGTTGTCATGAACATACCCGGCGCCGTTTTTCGTGTATACCAGCACGTTAATATCTTTCCATGACACCGGCTTGCTTTCTTTTGATTGGGAAACTTTACAGGCAGAATATACACCCGTAATGAGGAACAGGCAGACAACGGCAATGTTTTTTTTCAAGTGTAAGCTATTTGATTTTTTTATCTGCAAATTGCAGCTTAAGCGATCACATTGGCTGCAGGGCTATAAAAATAGTATAATAATCTGTGCCATGAATCATTTGCAAATTAAAAGTGTGGCAAAGCCTTAAATGTATAAGCTGGTGTCATGTTAAGCAGCTATCAGCCGTCAGGTATCAGCAGACCAAAACCACATAAGCTTTCCTCCTGATAGCTGATAGCTGACGGCTGATAGCAATTGACTTGACATTTAATATTCAACATGAAGCTGATGTAGTGAGTACCGCATATCAGGTTACCGGTTTATTATTTACATTGCCGGGATATCATGATTTTTATTTAATTTTTACTTTTTAAAAGCCAGTTATAACAGTATAAATATTTAATTGATGAAAAAAATGTTTGTCAGACCGCTTTATATAATGACATCGATCGCGGTAATCGTATGCATGTGGGCAGGAACCAACATTCCGACGCTAAGCGATTATGACCGCAATAATTTGAAAATGATAATGCGGCCAGCCTCTCTGTCGCTGCCAGCTAATTTTACCGCAACAGTGGTGGCTACAAATACCGGTAACTTAAGACATTTATGGGTTAATAAGAAAGGAGACATTTACGTAAAGCTGTCAAAATTAAAAGATGGCAAGGGTATCTACCGGTTACGCGATACGAACGGTGACGGTATCATCGATGACCAGGTTGGTTTTGGCGATTATCCGGGCACAGGCATTATTATAAAAAACGGTTACCTGTATGCATCTTCCAACAGCGGTGTGTTCCGTTATAAATTGAATGATAATGAAGAAATAATTAACCCGGATAAACCAGAGAAGATTGTTTACGGGTTGGTTGCAACAGGCAGAGATGAATCAAAATCAATAGCCGTAGATAACAAATCAAATTTATATGTAAGTGTTGGTTCTTATAACGATGCCTGCCGCGAACCTAATTCAGGTAAAGGCATGAGTCCCTGCAGGCTACTTGATTCGGTAGGAGGCATCTGGCAATTCAGGATCGATAAGCCCAATCAAACATACGGGGACGGAATTCGGTATGCCACAGGTATAAAAAATGCCGTAGGCATGGATTGGAACAGTGTTACCAATTCACTATTTGTTACTACACATGGGAGAGGAGCATTTCATGACTATTATCCGCAGTATTACACACCGGCCCAAAGCGCTGAACTGCCTGCAGAAACAATATATGAGTTACATAAAGGTGCAGACGGCGGCTGGCCTTATATTTATTATGACCAGCTTCAAAATAAAAAGATGCTGGCGCCTGAATATGGTGGTGATGGAAAACAAACAGGCGGTAAAAATACGATGGATCCTGTTGTAGCATTTCCAGCGCATCTTGCACCTAACGACCTGCTGTTTTATAAAGGCACTATGTTTCCGGAGAAATACCGGCATGGCGCCTTTATTGTTTTTCATGGCCAGTCTTCGGTGTTACATAAAGGTTATATGGTGGCATTCGTTCCTTTTAAAAACAATAAACCTTCCGGCAAATGGGAAATTTTCGCCGATGGTTTTGCCGGTTTTGATCTCAGCCACCCAGCCGGGCCGATTCAGCATCGTCCGTGCGGTTTAGCCCAGGGCCCTGACGGCGCGCTGTATGTAACAGATGATATTGGTGGAAATGTTTATAAAATCACTTTTAATGGTTAATTATTAATGGTTAATGATTATGATCGCTTAATGTTTTTACGAACATCAAAAAAATATTTGATTTTTACCTTTAAAGTTGACAGGTATGGCAATAATGATTATAATAAGTTGTTTGTAACTAACAATTAATAATTAATCATTAATAATTAATCATTAACAATTATTCCCGTGGAAAGCAAGCAATATCCCTATTTTATAAAGGCCACTGTAAGCCTGTTTGGAATCATGCTTTTTATTTACTGCATGTTTATACTGCGCGATGAACTTGTGCCACTTGCATTCGCAGGTATCTTTGCTATTCTGCTGAATCCATTGTTTGTTCGCCTGCAGCGCTATAAAATTCCCAGGGTAATTGCCATCATTATAACATTATTAGTGGCTTTAATATTGGTATGTGCCGTTATGTATTTTCTTTCGTCTCAGATTGCACGGTTTGGTGAAGCTTTGCCCGAATTAAAGAAAAAGCTGACCACCATAGTAACTGAAGGTGAACATTGGTTAAACGACAAATTTGGCATTGCTATGGAGAAACAGGCAGACATGCTGAATCAGGCCATAGAAAAAAGTAAGGGTTTGATGGGACAAACCGTTACAACTGTACTGGGTACGGTAGGCGTAACATTGCTGCTGCCCATTTATATCTTTCTTTTCCTGTTTTACAAACCACTTATTCTTAATTTCCTGTATGAAGTTTTTGCCGAGGAAAATTCAAAACAGGTGGCCGATATTCTTAATCAAACCAAATCTTCCATTCAAAGCTATATGATCGGACTGTTGCTGGAAGCCCTGGTAGTAGCTATCTTAAACTCAACGGCGCTGCTCATTCTGGGTGTGAAGTACGCAGTGCTGTTTGGTGTTTTAGGAGCCCTTTTAAATATGATCCCATACCTCGGCGGACTAATTGCCATCATATTACCTGTGCTGATGTCGCTTGCAACAGGCGATGGATATACAACGCCAATATTGGTTGTAGCGGCTTATACAGTGATCCAGTTTATAGATAATAATATCCTGGTTCCACGCATTGTTTCTTCTAAAGTAAAGATCAATGCACTGATCTCCATTGTGATAGTTTTGCTTGGAAATGCGCTCTGGGGAGTTCCGGGCATGTTTCTCTCCATTCCCTTTGTTGCCATTCTGAAAATTATCTTCGACCGGATTGAAAGTCTTAAGCCCTGGGGTAAACTACTCGGCGATGAAGTACCTACGAAACACAAGGGGCAGGTTTGGAATAAATTTAAAAGGAAACAATCCGTAGCGGAAAAGATAACGGAGAAGACGTAAAGATTGTCTGAACTGTGATTTATTTGATTTAATGACGGACTATGATTCTACCGGAAATAATCATAGCCCATCATTAAATCAAATGAATCACAGTTCAGACACCTCACATGTCGCAGATGAATGTGTTACTTCATCCGCCCGCTCTGTTTCAATGGTTGAATGGTGAATATTGAGGTGCATCAGTTCATGCTTTAAGTCTTTTTTGATCTGTTGCTCCTGTTCCATAGTTACCGAAGTTAACAGGGCAACCTGTGCTGTTAAAGCGTTTTGAGAAGTGCTGATAGCCCAGACATGAATGTGCTTTATTTCTTTTATGCCCGCAATAGACTGAGCCAGTTTTTTTATGGAATCGAGGTCAACTCCTTCGGGTACCCCGTCCAGTGAAAGCCTCAGGCTGTATGTTAAGAGACTCCATGTGTTGATCACAATAAAAACCGCCACCCCGATGCTGAGGATGCTGTCTATGCGATACCAGTGAGTAAAATAAATAATTACGCCGCCTATCACCAGTGCCAATGATACCAATGCATCAGCAATCAGGTGCAGGTAGGCACTTTTAATGTTAATGTCTTTTTCCTTCTCTCTGAAAAATAAAAGGGCCGTACCGGTATTAATCAGTATTCCTATGAAAGAAACGATCGCGATTGTTTTACCTGGTAATGGTTCAGGATTAAACAGCCGCTGTATTGCTTCATACCCGATTAATGCAATAGATATCAGTAGCACCACTGCGTTGAACAATGCAGCAAGAATGGTAGTTTTCCGGTAACCATAAGTGTATCGCTCATTGGCTTTAACTTTTAGCATTCTAAAGGCAAATAATGAAAGTGCTAGGCTGGCAACATCCGCGAGATTGTGGCCCGCATCGGAAAGTAGTGACAACGAATGTACTCTCAAACCCATAAAAGCTTCTATGATCACAAATAAAAAATTAAGGCTTATGCCTACCATGAACGCAGTGTTCACCTGGTCCGCACTAACCGTATGCGAATGAGGATGCCCGTGGGAATGGGTATGTGCATGGGAATGGTTCTCTGACATAACTTTCAACTAACAATTATATGTGAACCGGATTCAGGCATCTGCCTATGATCAAAGCTACTAATATCCCTGCTTAAAGTCCAACTGTTACCGGTATTCTTTTAGCATTTCATCAATATCCACAACACGCCCGATGATGATCAGGGCAGGGTGCGAGATATGTTGTTGTTCCGCCATTAAGGGCAGGTCTTTTATAAAGCCTTTGATAATTTTTTTCTGAGGTAAGGTGGCATGCGGTATAATGATAGCCGGCATATCACCCAGACGTTTCTCGCAATAAGTTGCCGC
>CAXTDO010000528.1:0-5205 GCA_964242315.1 uncultured Flavihumibacter sp. | reverse complement strand
GGTATCCATAACCGAACAACTGGCCAATCGGTTTTCCCACTACCTGCCTGAGTTCGCCCGTATAATCGCCTGTTCCTACTGTTATCATAATGTCTGTTACCTTTTCTCCCAGGCTCAGTACTTTAGAGACGTTGTAGGCAGCATTAAAGCTGGTATTCCATGCAAAACTTTTTCCGTGTAGCCAGTCGAAGCTTAGCAACATTTCTACTCCCCTGTTTTTGCTCTGACCTACATTAATCAATTGGGTAAGATACCCTGAACCATCTGAAATCTGTGCCTGCAGTATTTGATCAGTAGATTGCTTGTCGTAAAAAGTGAGGTCTACTCCTAACCTGCTTTCAAACAATTTCAGCTCCAGGCCAGCTTCCTTTTCCGTTACCCGCATAGGACGCAGGTTAGCATTAGGCACTGTTGACCCGGATATTGTTGCCAGTGGCTGACCGTTGCCAGAAGGGTTAGGAAACTGCGAAGGGTTGATATTATAGAAAAGATTGTTTGAATAAGGAGGCACGTCGGTATCGCTACCCACTTCAGCATAGCCGGCTCTGATCTTTGCGAAGGTCAGCCAGTCGGGCCGTAAAGAAAAGGCATCCGACAAAACAAAACTGGCCGTTACGGATGGATACACTATGCTCCTGTTTGCAGGAGATAAGGTAGAAAAATAATCATTGCGAACGGTACCGTTTACAAACAAAAAGCCTTTGTAAGATAATCCTGCCGTTGCATAAATAGAGTTGACCTGTCTTTCCGAGAAATCATAAACCGGACTAAGCTGCCTGCCATTGCCTAACGTATAAAGTCCACGTGTGTAAAAATCATTCACCAGGGTGCTGTTCCTTTCCAGCTTGCGGTGCATTTGATTTCCGCCCAGGTTCAGCTCTACGCCCAGATTGCCAAAACTACGAGAGGCTCCCAGCAGGATGTCGGCATTGGTTTCGCGGAAGCGCCGGATATCCTGAACGTATTCACCGTTTACAAACCCGGCCGGCGCTGCGGCACTGCGCTGTGCGCCTGTTGGCAGGTTATAATCTTCGGCACGGGTATAATAGTCCTGTCCGAACCTGGCTTGCAGGTACAGCCAGTCGGTAAAGCTATAGCGGGCAGTCAGGTTGCCGAAGATGCGGTCTCTGTGGATATTATCGAAGCGTGTCAGGGCAAAGTATGGATTGGTGCGGTCTGTAAACCTGCTCCAGGCAAACTCATCGCCATTCTGATCAAAGGCATATTGTTTTAATAAGGCAAGGGGCATGGAGGTGGCAAGATTAAAAATTACCACCGGGCTGTAATCCTGTTCGGCAATATTCGGGGGATTGCGCCGGTCATCTTTTGAGTAACTAACGTTGCCGGATACCGTTAATTTTTTTGCAAGGGTTTGTGTAAAGCCGAGGTTAACCGTTTTACGTCCATAACTTGATCCTGGCAGTATTGCATTGTTATCGGTATTGGAAAGAGAAAGGTTGAAACCGCCGAATTCTCCTCCTGAAGAAATAGTAACGGCATTACTGAAAGTATAACCGGTACGATAGTAATCTGTGATATGGTTTTTTTGATTTACATAGGGCACCTGCACGCCATCAAATAAGGTTTGCATCATGCCGGGCTGAAATTTTTCCCCAAAGCTCCATTGTCCCGACAATGGATTCGGCGTGGTGGGACGAACCCCGTTTTCACCCTGCCCGTATTGATCCTGGTAGTCGGTATAATCGAGGGGCGTTTCAACCGTGTAATTGGAATTATATTCTAAGCCGATGCCCGTACCTGCCTTTCGTTGCCGGGTGGTGATCATAATTACGCCATCCTTGGCACGTGAACCGTACAAAGCGGCGGCTGGCGCCCCTTTTAAAACAGTCATCGCTTCTATATCATCGGGATTGATGCTGCTCAGCCCATCGCCGCCATCCGATGTGTGATGCGTTCCGCGGTTAGACTCGTCTCCTTCAGCACTGAAGTTGGTATTGTCTATAGGCACACCGTTGACTACAATCAACGGTGAGTTATTGGAACCAAAAGAAGATTGTCCACGAAGCCTGATCTTGCTGGTACCTGAGGGTCCTGAGCCTAAAGAAGTAATGTTTACACCGGCAATTTTCCCCTGCAAGGCATTCATGAAATTAGTGGTACGATTTACGGTAACCTGCTCGGGCGCCACGGTGGCTGTTGCATAACCCAAACTCTTTGCTTCCCGTTTAATTCCAAGTGCAGTAACTACCACTTCATTCAGTTTTGTATCGGATCTCTCCATCCTAACGTTGATGGTTGACTGATTATTTACCGCAATCTCTCTTGTCTCGAATCCGACAAATGTAAAGATCAGGGTACCGTTGTCAGGCGCGTTAATTTTATAGCGTCCCTGTATATCGGTAGCGGTACCGTTGGTGTTACCTTTGATTGTTACACTAACGCCGCCAAGAGCAGCGCCGTTAACATCAGTCACCTGCCCGGTAACCGTTTTGTCTACAAGTACAGCGTTACCTTTATGATAGTAGCGATCAGGCAGATAATTATCTTTGAAGTTTGAATGAATTGGATTTGCCGCAGGTAACCGGATAGTTGCAATCAGAAGCATTGTGAAAAAGGCACCGGTTCTCAAAAGCGGATTGATGTACGGAAGCAAGGTACTGGCAGGCATATCGTTTTGGTTTAAATATTAATGGAGCCAATATAAAACCTGAAACTAATATTACTGATTTTTCTTTATTCTTAAATGAGAAAGCGCTTAAGTTTTTTATTTTCTTTATCAAAGTCTATTCAATGAGCAAGATCGTTTCATATTTTGAACCGCTTTTTTGTATATTCAGCCTCTGTTAGAACACGCTTTAGAATGGAAAATAGTTTGAAGTAACAACAACCGCATCTCCTGATTTCAAACCGTTATAGGTTGAGCATACAAACATTCCTAATTTTAAAAATCAAGCAAATGAAAAACAATTATTGGTATTTTGGTTCCCTGTTAGCCGGACTTGTATTGCTGGCAGCAACCAATAAGCCTCCGGCTAAATCTCCATACGGCCTTACGAAAGGCACACCGGAAATAAAATCCATCAGTGCATTATCATTTGGTAAAGACGGCATCCTTTTTATCGGTGACTCGAAAGGTGGAGCAGTGTTCGCCGTTAACACCAAGGATTCAAAAAATACTGCTACAACGGCACCCATAGCCATCGGTAACATAGATCAAAAAATTGCTGCGGCCCTCGGCACACAGAAAGAAAATATAACTATCACGGATCTGGCTGTAAACCCCATTTCCAAAAAAGTATACATTGCTGTTCAATACAGCGACGGCACTCCCCTGTTATTAAAAATTGACAACGATCAGATCAAAGCTGTGTCATTGAAGGAAGTGGAATTTTCAACTATCCAACTGAATGATGTAGTAGCAGAGGATGCAAAAGATGCCAGGGGCCGGTCGCTGCGCATTTCAACGATTTCCGACATTGGTTTCGACAATGGAAAAGTATACCTGAGCGGATTGTCTAATAAAGAGTTCAGCTCTACGTTCAGAAGCATTCCTTTTCCTTTCACCACCAGCCAGGACCAGGCTTCACTGGAAATTTATCATGCATCACATGGCCGTTACGAAACAACCTCACCAATACGTACTTTCACTACCGGAAAAATCAACGGCAAAGACTACCTGATTGCCAGTTATACCTGTACGCCGTTGGTGTTATTTCCTTTAGATGAATTGAAATCAGGCGCTCATGTAAAAGGACGAACCGTGGCAGAAATGGGCGCAGGCAACTCTCCTATTGACATGACTACCTTAAAAAAAGATGGTGAAACAGTACTGTTGATGGCCAATACAGCAAGAGCCGTTTCGGAGGTCAATTATAAAACCATTGCAGCTTTTGAAGGCACGCTTACTGAAAAAGTTGCAGGAACCGCCGGTACAGATTTTAAGTTGTTGCCTTCATATACCGGTATTATTCAAATGGATAAGCTGGATAATTCACAATTAGTAATGATCCAGAAAAAAGCCAATGGAGACATTGAACTTTTAACCGTTAATGACAGCAGTCTTTAGGAATTCGTTGTTGAGAAATACCAGGTTATGCCGGTTTCGTAACCTGGTATTTTTTGTTTTTATGATATTTTATTCCTGCGGCGATAAAGAAAACACCGGTATTAAAGTAGTCTGGATCGATAATAAAGCTGCTGCCGTATATCTTCCCGCTGGTTTATTTAAAGATATACCGGCTGATTCGTTAAGAAAATATGTAAAGGTTTCATTGCTTACCGATAGCAATTCAACGCCAATCCTCGGCGATCTGCAGGTAAAAAATAATATCATATTTGAGCCGGTGCTGCCCTTTACGCGAGGCTCGTCTTACGAAGTGTTTTATAAGAATAAAAAGACCGGTCAGTTCAGCATTCCCGCCGCAGATGCAAAAAAGTTCCCTGAATTAATTAACTGTTACCCACAGCAGGACACCCTTCCTGAAAATTTGTTAAAAATATACCTTGCCTTTTCACATCCGATGCGTGAGGGAGAATCTGAAAAATATATTACGATCGTCAAAAATAACAGGGATACCATCAGGGATGTATTTCTTAACCTGCAACCGGAATTATGGAACGAAAACAGAACGGTGATAACCTTATGGCTGGATCCCGGACGCATTAAACGCGATCTTCAGCCTAACCTTCGTTTGGGTGCTCCTTTGAAAGCATCAGAAAAATACCAGTTAATTGTTTCCCATAACTGGAGGGATGCGCAGGGTGTGCCGCTGCAAAAGGATTTTACAAAGATTTTTATAACAGGCATCCGCGATAGCATATCTCCAAACACTGATCACTGGATACTAAATAAGCCGGCTAATTCCAGCGACGCTCTTACCATTGTTTCAGATGAAGTGCTGGATCATTATCTCTTTGAAGAATGTTTATATATTAATGACTCAGATGGTAAAAGTGTAAAAGGAACATTTGAAATTGATAATGATAAAAGTTGCCGGTTCATTCCCACATCCGGATGGGTGGCCGGGGGCTATTCTTTAGTGATAGAATCGAGGCTGGAAGATCTTGCAGGCAACAACCTAAACCGGCCATTCGATCGTGATATCACGCAAACAAAACAGTCTTCCTCGAAGGACGCTTATAAATTGAAGTTTACCTTAGTTTTTTTTTAACCACGGAGGAAAAGCCGAGGTATCACGGAGGGCCACGGAGGAGGCTCCTCCGTGGACCTCCGTGATACCTCCG
>CAXTDO010000527.1:0-5208 GCA_964242315.1 uncultured Flavihumibacter sp. | reverse complement strand
ACTTTTTGACTATCCCAATTATGTCAGAAAAACGGAAATAGCAAAACAATTAAATACGGAGCTATGGGCGTGGCTGGAACAATCAAATGGCTTGCAGATTCCCTTGAAAAAAATTAATGAAAAAAAGAACGATCATTTGTATCAGGGAACATGGTGAGTTTTAATGATTAATTATTAATGATTAATTAATAACGGTTAGTTGTTAATGGTCAATTGTCAATTATCATAATCAGTAGCAAGCATTTTGCCTATAACAATTAAATGCTCACCGTTAATAACTAATCATTAATAATTAATCATTATTTGAAAGTAAACACTACCAAACCGCTGCTTCTTGTTTTTCCCTTCAACCTTCTGTCTCATTATCTGAGATGCCTGATGTTGGCCCGGCATTTCGCCGAATATTTTGAGGTGATGTTTGCTCATTCAGATGCATACGCCGATTTTATTTCACGGGAGGGCTACCAAACATTTAATTGCAAATCGCTTCACGCGCCACTTGTTATGGAATGCGTGAATAAATTCGATTTTTCCTGGATCAATGAAGAATCGCTTGAATCGGTGTATACAGACCAGGTAACAACCATCGAAAAGCTTCAACCCGTAGCGGTTCTGGGCGATACCTCCCTTACCCTTAAAATGGCCGCTGAAAAAACCGGTGTCACCTTTATTTCACTCATGAACGGTTACATGAGTAAATATTATTCGTTGACCAGAAAAATTTCAAGAACACACCCGGTTTACAAATATATGAATCTGTTACCGGGGCCGCTACTCGACCTCTTAACGGAAAAAGGAGAATCCATAGCCTTTTACAAATTGCATCGGCCGTTTAAAGAGATTCGCGCAAAATATCATCTTATAAAAAAATTCAGTTACCTGGATGAATCGGAAGGCGATATCAATTTGATAACCGACCTGGCCCTCCTGTTTCCCCAAAACCTGCTGCCTGGGAGTTATACCATGATAGCTCCTTTGTATTATGATACAGACGTAGTTTTTTCACAGATAAGTCAAAAGCTGGATAAACACAAGAAAACAATTTTTGTTACGATGGGAAGCACCGGCGACTGGCACAAGGTGAGATTTCTAAACAACCCGTATTTCAAAAAATACAACATTGTAACGGCAGGGGATAGCCGTAATGTTTTAAACGCGGGAAGTATTATCAAAACACCATTTATTAACGTACGCGAGATTTTTCACAGAACAGATCTTGTAATATGCCAGGGCGGAAACGGAACCATCTATCAATCGTTATCGTATGGAATTCCGCTGTTATGTAAAACAAACAATTTTGAGCAGGAGTGGAATGTGGAAGCACTGGAAAGATTACAGGTTGGACGGTCGCTCGACGGCATAAGGAATATAGACGAATATATTATTTTAGTAGATGAATGGATTGAAAGAAAAGGTGCTGCTTCCAATGAGTCTGTGAAAGTAGCAGTAAGAAATGAAGCGGATAAACTGGGAACAATTGTAAAAAGAATTGCTGCCGGAGTTGTCTGAACTGTGATTAATCTGATTTCATGACGGACTATGATTGCCTATATCATAGTCCGTCATGAAATCAGATTAATCACAGTTCAGACAATACACTACCTCACCAACAAAACAGTTCCCTTTCTTACAATCTTTTTATCAAGATAAGATGTACCAACCGCAACATAAACAAACGCACCGCTTTGTTGAAGAACCCCGTTGATCATACCATTCCAGCCCTGTCCCGGAATGTTGGTGCTATATACCAACTGGCCCCAACGGTTATACACTTTAAAACTCTCCAGCCTTTTAATGCCGACCGCTATAGGCTTAAGCAAATCATTCATGCCATCACTATTAGGTGTAAACGCGGAAGGCACAAAAATATCTGCCGCAGTTTTAAAAACTATCACCTTAACCGAATCCGTTGCGGTACAGGCCCCGTTGCTTACATGAACTGCATACGTTATCGAATCGGTGGAAGCACTAAGAGATGCCACCGGATCAGCAACAGAACTGTTGTTTAGAAAAGAAGCGGGCGACCATAAGTAACTTGTGCCACCCGAAGCAGTTAACTGCAATGGCTGTCCGGCTACAATCAACGTGTCGTTGCCGGCAAAGGCATTGATACGGGGCAATACAGAAACACGCACAGTATCCCTGGAAGGTTTGGCACAACCAATCGTGTCGTAAACCGTCAACACATACGATGTACCCTGCAAAGGACGCGCTATTGGCGACAACGTGTTGAAGTTTTGCAGGTTGCTGACAGGTGACCAGCTAAAAGAAGATCCACCAATTGAAGCATTCAATTGTACAAAGGACCCGTAACATAAAGTAGTATCATTGCCGGCAGCAACCTGTGGATATGGTACTACCTTAACATGGATGAACGCATTCGCCTGGCATTTACATAAACCGGCGGTCAGCAGATACCTGGTATCTGTTAGCGGCGCTGCCTTCGGATTTTTTACAAGTAAATTACTTAAACCGGCAGCCGGCGACCACCTGTACTGTAAACCCGCACTGACCGGGTTAAGCCGAACGCTGTCAGTCTTGCATATGGTAACGTCTGACGGCAGGTTAACGGTTATAAAGTCTAACACGTTTACGGTTACGGTATCTGATGCTATGCAGCCTTTTTCATCGAGGGTTACTATATATTGCGTCCTGATTTTTGGAAATATTAAAGGAGAAGCGGTGTTTGAATTTAAGATATTACCACCCGGCGTCCACGAAAAATTTCCATTGCCGTTTGCATGCAAGGCAAGGGTATCAATACTGCATATCAGTGTGTCTCTAAATGGCAGCGAGAGAAAGGGTTTATCCGATACCACCACAGTTGCCGACGAAGTGTCTATACATCCCTTACTGCTGCCTGTAATCAGCGCTACATTATAAGAGCCAATAGCGTTGTATTGGTGCAACGGATCGCGAAGTATGGATGAATTGGAAGCAGCATAGCTGTCGCCGAAATCCCAAAGCCACTTGTTGACCGTTCCATATTTGGCAAAGCTGGCATCCATGAAAAGGAAAGGCGACTGGAAGCAGCTTCCCGTTGTAATGAAGTCTGATTTAAATCCCGGATACACCAGCACGCTGGCAGTGGTAGAATCCTCACAACCGGCAACTGAAGTAACCCTTAATTTCAATGTATAGGTTCCCGTGTCGGTGTAGGTATAGGAAGGCCTGGGAACTGTGGAGGTATCGTTAGTTTTGTTGATTACTCCAAAATTCCAATGATAGGCGCTCACATTGGTAGAGAAAGAAAGGTTTTGAAATGTAAAGGTAGAGTCGTCGCATTTATTGTATACAGGTTGCAGCGTTGCGGCTGAAAGCGAACAATCTGCTACGGTTACCTGCACTTCTTTTTTGCTTACGCCTATCAAAATGCCATTGCGGTATTCGGATACATTTACCGACACGATATAGGATCCGAGCGTTGATGGTGCGATGCCTGAGATGATACCCGTGTTAACATCAATGGTCACACGGTTACCAAGAGGCTGGGCGGCAGTATAGCCACCCTGGTACAGCAGGTCGGAATAAGGAGGCGATGAAGGCGGATTAGGCTGGCGGATCTGTGCCGTACCGCCACTCTTGCCGGGCGAAAAATCATATTTGAGCAAGTCGTTGTCTTTATCCGTTGCACTGAAATCAAGCGAGAAATATGAATCGTGACAGATAACCACCGTATCCTTTTGCGCAAATACCGGACTGTTGTTGGTACGATAAACGACGCCGTTTATTACTCCAGGAATGATATTGATGTTGGTAATGCCATAGTTGGAAGAGTTTTGTATATTAATGATACCTCCTATGCGGCAACATTCCTGTTCGGCAAGTACATAGCCGGCATTGTTATCTTCCAGCTCGGTTTCCGTTATATAAGTAACCACTACATAACACACCGTTGGCGGCTGGTTGATACATGGATCAAAGTTTTTTTTCTGAATGGTGATGCGGTTCGATTCAGGTATTGAAAGTGTTTTGATGCGGGCAAATGTAGTAGCATTAAAAATTCCCAGATAGGAAGCAGGTTCAATGAATTGAGTCCCGGCACAATCAATATAATGCTTTACTGTAATCCTGTACTTTGAGGTGCCTGCTGAACCGTTTCCCAGATATTCGTAAGTAACAGAGCCACCCTTGCCATGCCGGCCGAAAGCAGTATTAAATAAAAAGAAACCGGAAATCAGCAGCAGTATTGATTTCAAAGTTGTACGTGAATTGTTTAGTGAATATAGTGCATAATCGGCTTGAACAGTTTCTTCTATCATTGGAAGATGCAGAAATTAGCATTAATCATTGACATATTCTTTAATTTTTTCTACTTTGTCGCAGACCTGATATAACACCTTAAACTTTTAACATGCCAGCTATCAACCTTGATAAAAAGGGTATAAGTATTAACAGCGCTGAGTTTAGTACCATTGCTGCGAACCTGCAAAGTAATATCCTCAAATCTCATGCGCGCGACCATGCCGGCTTGCTGTTACTGAAGTTTGAAACAATTGCAGGGGAAGTAAAATCCTGGATAAAAATGTTTATTAACAACGATAAATATGTACTATCCGCACTGGACCAACAAAATGATACCGCTGCATTTAAGAGTGGCATGGGTAGTAAAACGGTTGCTAATTTCTATCTTACTGCCAAAGGCTACGAACAGCTTGGCTTTGACACAAGCAGGTTTACCGACGGCGGTACTGAAATAGAGCCAGACGACCAGGACGAGGAAGCAGTTTCGGATCAGCCGGCTATTTTCGGCAACAATGATTTTGTAAGCGGTATGAAGTCGGGCAAAGTAAACAATAAACTGAATGATCCGGAGTTGACCGAGTGGGAGCCGGAGTACACTACAGACATACATGCCATGATATTGCTGGCAGATGCTGATAAAGTACGATTGGTTAATGAAACAAACGAACTGAAGAATTCGCTGAACGGTATTGCTGCAATAATCAGGGAAGAAAAGGGGGAAAATATAGTAAGAACACTGGCCGGTGGTAAAAAGATACGTGTAGAACATTTCGGATATGCCGACGGGATAAGCCAGCCACGGTACTTTACGGAAGATACAAGAACATCACCGGTAGATCTTCAGCCTTTGAGCATTGTGCTGGTTAAAGATCCCTTTACCGATCAAAACGGTAACTATTATGGCAGCTTCCTGGTTTACAGAAAACTGGAACAGGATGTGGCGGGATTCTATAACAAGGTTAC
>CAXTDO010000526.1:2849-5219 GCA_964242315.1 uncultured Flavihumibacter sp. | reverse complement strand
TATCTAACCAGTCCCTGGTTTGTAAGCGCCACCGGTTCATCTGGCGGTGTGGGTTATGTATGGAGGAAATATGTTGATTCCACGCAATACTCATGGGAAACAAAAACCGGTTACATCCTGATGCGTTATGCTGAAATCTTGTTAACCTATGCGGAAGCGAAAATTGAGCTCAATCAGATTGATGCCTCCGTTATCAATGCTATAAACCTCGTAAGGTCAAGAGCCGGGCAACCTGCTGTGGCAGCGGGCTCACAGGCGGCACTACGGCAAATTGTAAGGAGAGAAAGAGCCGTTGAATTTGCGGGTGAAGGTCTACGGTTGTATGACCTTCGCCGGTGGGACCTGGTAGTAAGTGCGATGAATGGCCCAGTTGTAGGTGCTGCTTTGAATCCTGGAAACGTGCCTGCGATACCGGTTATCAACAACGATGATATTCCCGACTATAGCAGCAGCTTATCAAAACGTATCGCTACCCGTGGGCAAACACGCGCCAACACAGCCAAGCATAAATTATGGCCTGTGCCTCAGGGTGAGATTGATAAGGATAAGAATCTTACACAGAACGCCGGTTGGTAGGTTTGAAGCAGGATTCTCAGGATTAAAAATTATTTACAGAATTTCGATGCAAAATTCTTTAAATAATTTTTAATCCTGAGAATCCTGCTCCTCCGTGGTTAAAAAAATCACCAACTAAAAACATTTCCCTTATTTATTTTGTATTGAAAAAAGAAGATATCTACTTATGACAAACGAAATTCAAGAACCTGATTTTAACGAAGACGAAAAGAAGATCCTGGAAGAATACATGACAGAAGGCATTAACGACCTGTCTGAGGCCGGCCTGCAACGGCGGCTCTTTCTGAAGCAGATAATTGCCATGGGCGGTGGTGCAATTGCACTTCAGATGTTGAACGGGTCGCAGGCGCTGGCAAGTTCTTTCGTCACGCCTCCCGGCGACACCTCGCCGGAAGTGATCGAGAACGGCGTAAAACTGGCTTTCAAAGTGAACGGGGCCCAGAAGTCCTTGACCGTTGATTCCAGAATGACCTTACTCGATACCCTTCGTGAAAGACTAAATCTTACCGGTTCCAAAAAAGGCTGTGATCACGGACAGTGCGGTGCGTGTACCGTGATAGTTGATGGAAGGCGGGTACTCTCCTGTCTTACCCTGGCTGCTACCTGTGAAGGAAGCGCCGTAACAACAATAGAAGGCCTTGCCAAAGGTGGTCAGTTGCATCCGATGCAGGCTGCTTTTGTAAAGCATGACGGCTTCCAGTGCGGATACTGTACGCCCGGACAAATCTGCTCTGCTGTTGCTCTTATGAGCGAAGCAAAAAACGGTGAAATGAGTTATGTCACCGAAGACATCCGTTCGAAACCAAAACCGGTACAGTTATCAGACGATGAGATACGCGAACGCATGTCGGGAAATATTTGCCGTTGCGGAGCATATCCCAACATCGTGGATGCAATACGTGAAGTACATAGTGGTAAAAATGTAGCACAGCACTGGCAATTCGCAGATGAAAACAGTGAGACAGTATAGGTTGGTAAACCGATTAAAAGAAAGCAAATAATGAGACCGTTTAAATATTCAAGATCAGCCGATATCAATGCAGCAACACAAATGCTGACAGCAAACCCCAAAGCAAAATTTCTTGCCGGCGGCACCAACATTCTTGATTTAATGAAAGAAGATGTGGAGCGGCCCAACGAACTGGTGGATATCTCTAAACTTAAGCTGACGCAGGTGGCAATGACTGCAGGTGGAATAACCATAGGCGGACTGGGAAAGAACACCGACACCGCAAATCATCCGCTCGTCAGGGAAAACTTTCCTTTACTGTCACAAGCTATCCTTGCCGGAGCTTCTGCACAGATACGTAATATGGCAACCAATGGCGGCAACCCAAATCAGCGAACCCGTTGCCCTTATTTTTATGAAACATCCATGCCCTGCAACAAGCGCGAACCGGGAACTGGTTGCGGCGCGCTGGAAGGGTATAACCGCTTGCATGCCATTTTCGGCTGGTCGGAAAAATGTGTAGCTGTGCATCCGTCCGATATGTGTGTGGCGCTTGCAGCACTGGATGCAGTAATAAAAGTAAAGGACGCAAAAGGACAGGAACGCAGCATACCGTTCACAGAGTATCATCGTTTGCCTGGCGACACGCCTGAAAAAGACAATAATCTTAATCAGGGTGAACTGATAACAGCGATAGAAATTCCGAAAAATAATTTTGCAGGTAAGTCATACTATCTTAAAATCCGTGACAGATCAAGTTATGCGTTTGCGTTGGTATCTGTTGCTGCGGCGCTGGAATTGGATGGCAACCAGGTTAAGCAGGTAAGAATCGCGCTGGGCGGCGT
>CAXTDO010000526.1:0-2839 GCA_964242315.1 uncultured Flavihumibacter sp. | reverse complement strand
GCGTTGCACATAAACCCTGGCGCGCTATGGAGGCAGAAAAATTTCTTGTTGGAAAACCTGCCACCGAAGAAAATTTTAAGCAGGCTGCCAGCGCTGAGATGAAAATGGCTAAACCGCTCGAACATAACCAATATAAAGTTGAACTGGCCCAGCGTGGGATCGTTCGTGCGTTGATGCAAGCAATGAGCTAAATGTGCCAGGTAATTTGTTTATTTAAGATATATGATGTCAGTAATGTTCAATATTCAACAAACAATATTCAAGTCTCAATCAAAAACGTTTCTGTTCTACATTGAACATTGTTAATTGATCGTTGAATATTGAATATTATTCCTGAACTAAACAAAGTAGAGCATTAAGTGATCCAAACGTAATATCACCGTATTAAAATTAAAATTCCTAAAGATGTCCATAATAGGTAAACCCCTTGATAGAATTGAAGCGCAACTGAAGGTTACCGGCGCTGCAAAATATGCGGCCGAATTTAATCAGAAGAATCTTGCTTATGCCTTTCCCGTGCGCGCTACAATTGGTAAAGGAACGATCACCGCATTTGACAAGAGCGCTGCCGAAAAAAGCCAGGGAGTTATAGCTGTACTCACTCATGAGAACGCGCCAAGGTTAACACCTATCAATCAACAGGAAATGAGAAGGTTCGGCGGAATGTTGGGTGAACAATTAATTCCCATTCAGGAAAGCAAGATCAATTATTACGGCCAGTATATTGCCCTGGTGATAGCAGAAACTTATGAGCAGGCTCGTGCAGCCGCAGCGCTGTTAAAAGTTACATATAACAAAGAAACACCTGCTGTAGATCTGAAATCTGAATTGCCCAATGGCTTCAAACCTGAGAAATCACAGGGTGAAGATGCACAGCTTAACGAAGGCAAAACAGATGTACTGATCAATGCTTCGGCATTTAAAACGGATCATATTTATACTACCGCTACAGAAAATCATCACCCCATGGAACCGCACGCTACCATAGCTGCGTGGGAGGGAACCGACAGGTTAACTTTATGGGATGCAACACAGGGTGTGATGGGTGTGCGGGGCACTGCTGCTTATTTTTTTAATTTAAAGCCCGAGAATGTACAGATAATATCACCTTACGTTGGTGGCGGATTTGGCTGTAAAGGATCGCAGTGGGGGCACATCTTGCTAGCGGCAATGGCGGCTCAGGTCACCAAACGCCCGGTGAAGCTTGTTATTACCAGACAGATGATGCAAACCAATGTCGGCCGGCGTTCTGAAACACACCAGAAAGTTGCCATAGGCGCTGAAAAAGACGGCAAATTAACAGCAATACAACATCACAGTAACACTTATGCGAACGTTTCAGAATTTTTTGAACCAAGTGGTAAGCAAACGGGTGTATTATATGCCGCGCCAATGCGGGAGATTACCTACAAGGTGGCAAAATTAAATATAGGAACACCAACTTTTATGCGTGCTCCGGGTGAAACGCCGGGAACCTTTGCACTGGAATCGGCTATGGATGAACTTGCTTATGAATGTAAGATGGATCCTATTGAATTCAGGGCGCTCAATCATACAGCAGAAGACCCGCTCAAAAAGCATCCCTTTTCAAGCGAGTACTTACTGGAATGTTATAAAACTGGTGCAGAGAAATTCGGCTGGTCTAAACGCAACATGCAGCCCCGTCAGACACGCAATGGCAAACACCTGGTTGGTTACGGAATGGCTACCGCTACCTATCCTGCCATGCGGGCTTCCGCCGCCGCTAAAATTCAGATGATGCCTGATGGCTCTGTGAAGGTGATGTGTGCAACACAAGACATAGGAACCGGCACTTATACCATCCTTGCACAAACCACCGCAGACACATTAGGATTGTCGATGAACAAAATCAGGGTAATGATTGGTGATTCAAGCCTTCCACCGGCACCGGTATCCGGTGGTTCGGTAACCACTGCAAGTGTTAATCCGGCAGTAATGGCGGCAGGTGAAATGATTAGAAAAGATCTGATGCAGTTAGCCATTGCCGATAAAAAATCCAAACTTACCGGCAGAAATGCTGAGGAAATTGATTTTGCGGATGGAAAGTTTTTTGTAAAAGGCGACGCTTCCAAAAGCGACTCCTATGCAGACATCATGCGCCGCAACGGTAAAACCATGATGGAGGCCTGTGCAACCGCCATGCCTGCCTCCGGTAGCGGGATGGGTCCTCAAACTCCACCCTGCATCATCGCACCTTTAGATACCGAAGAAAATAACGACTCAAAAAAATATTCATTTCATTCCTTCGGCGCCCAGTTTGCAGAAGTTTGGGTGGATGAAGATTTTGGAACGATCAGGGTCAAACGCTTTGTAAGCGTGCAGGACGTGGGACGTATCATGAACGAAAAAACCGCCCGCTCGCAGGTTATCGGAGGAGTTATTTATGGAATAGGCGCCGCATTGATGGAGGAAACGGCCTACGATAAACGCTGGGCTAACCCCGTTACCAGAACGCTGGCCGACTACCATATTCCAGTGAACCTTGATATACCGCCCATTGATGTTCATTTTATAGGAAAACCCGATCCGCATATTTCGCCCATCGGCGCACGTGGTGTAGGAGAAATCGGCATTACAGGTGTTGCTGCAGCAATAGCGAACGCGGTTTTCAACGCTACAGGCAAGCGTTTACGCGATTTGCCATTGACACCTGATAAATTGATTTAAAAATTTACGTCACAAAAAGGAATAAATATCGGTCTTCCCCTTCTTTCTTTGCTCATATTTACAGATTTTTTAACCGCAGAGGGCATAGAGGAGGAAACACAGAGGGCACAGAGGTTTTCTCTGCGCCCTCTGTGTTTCCTCCTCTATGCCC
>CAXTDO010000525.1:0-5222 GCA_964242315.1 uncultured Flavihumibacter sp. | reverse complement strand
GCTTGATTTTGTGCACTCAAAGGAGTTTTTAATAAGCATGTTCCAGGACTATCCCGGCCTGATACAACTACTCCCGGCAAATAATAAAGATATTTTCGGTACTAAGATATGGAACGACCTGAAAACCAACAACGACGAGTTTACCGGAACTCCTCCATTGAAAACCCTGGCGAACGGAACAGAATTGTTTAAAACTATAAAAGACACTGATTTTAATAATGACATCTTCAGATATGTAGCAGGACAGGACGACGATACTCCGGACAGCATCGACCTAAAAGATGGTAAAATAACATTCACGGCCAGCTCGCAGGGCGATGGAAGGGTGTTATGGAGCACTATACCGGCGGCCCTGTTGCCCGCTAATATCTATTATGTACCCGCCGATCATGGAAGCATTCCAACTTACGAGGACGCGTTCGAAGGATACAAAGAGTTACTGACAAAAGGAAGTACTGCTCTTTTGTCGAATATAAAACCTTCCATAAGAAGCACCAATGTAAGCAGGGTGATGCCTGATAGCGACTTTGTAACTGTTCCTACCGAAAATGAAATCAAGAGCAGTAATATCGTCAGCATTAAGGAAAAGGTGCGTAAAAAATTGCGTCCGCAAACAATACAGGTGAGCGTAACCAACAGTGATCTGATTCATTCAAAATACCCGGTGGTAGTTGGACATTTTATGGGTGACGGCATAGTTAAGGCAGAAAAATTTTTAAACCTGGCCGTTAATTTAAAACTTAGTGAATATCATACAACAGGTAACTACCCTGGTGCCATCGGAAGCCACCTGGTGATTCTGAAAGAAAATAATGGCTTCGATGAAAATCTTGCCTGCCAGGGAGCCGTAGTGGTGGGCTTAGGTGAATTTGGTGCGTTAACTCAAAACAGTTTATTACTTAGTTTAACACAGGCGTTTCTCACTTTAGCCATCAGGCATAATGAATACCTTAAAAATAACAAAGCGCCTGCCGGTAGTATTCCGGAGTTTGGTATTTCATCGCTGTTGATCGGCAGTGATTTCGCCGGGCTTAGAATTGACACTTCCATTAAAGCGATACTTACAGCGGTGATCCAGACCAATGAAAAGCTGGAAGCAATGAATAGCGAGTATTATAAAAAAATAAACCGCATTGAAATTGTAGAAATCTACCAGCACAAGGCTATTCAGGTTGGCAGGATCATTAACAAATTCATGAAGGAAGACCGCTTTGCGAATTTTAAATTCTTACCACCCTTTCTCAATCCTATTCCTGGTTTCTTAAGACTTATTCCTGATGAAAGCCAGCAGGACAACTGGAACCGGCTGGAAGTTACGGTAGTAAAGAAAGGTGATACCGCCAACACCATCAGTAAAAGATCACTTCCGCTACTTTTTACTTCCATAACAGACAAAGCACATGCAGACGAGCAATTGTTACCCACTAATCGCCTGATTGTAGAATCGTTGATATCGGAGATGGCAAAATATGCTAAATGGGATAAGTCATTTTCACAGACGTTGTACGAACTGCTGATCCCTAATAACTTTAAAGGATATGGTTCCAGTCTGGGCAACATTGTGTTGATAGTTGATGAAGAAACCGCCCGCTACCCCTGGGAGTTATTACATGATCCCAATGGTATTTCTAACAAACCCATGGTGGTAAGCACCGGAATGGTGCGCCAGCTAAAAACGCCTGATCAAAGAACCACCGCCACCAAATTGAATAACAGCAACCGGGTGCTGGTCATCGGCAACCCTGATACCAATGAAAAGTATCCGGACCTGCCTGCTGCTGAAAAAGAAGCGCAGGCTGTTGTTAACATCCTGCAAGGTAAAGGCCTTGAAACAACCATCAGTATAAAAGAGAATGATACTGCGATCGTAAAAAAACTTCTTACCCTAAGTTATAAAATCATTCATATTGCTTCACATGGCATTGTAGGCTCAACAATAGACGAGCCTACCGGTGTGGTAATTGGAAGTGATATTGTTTTTACGGCGGCAGATTTTAACCAGATAAGCATTGTACCGGAATTTGTTTTTATCAACGTGTGTTCGTCTGACGAATTCAATATTTCCATAGCTCAAAAAATGCGGAAGAAATACGACCTTGCTGCCAGCGTTGGTACCCAGTTAATACAGATGGGTGTTAGAGCGGCTATCGTTACGGGTTGGGAGATTAATGACGCGGCGGCAGCCGAATTCGCCAGAGACTTTTATACCCAGATGATGGATGGAAAAGGGTTTGGAGATTCAGTTCATTTTGCACGTGAGAGCACTTATAATAAATACGGGGCATTTAATACATGGGGAGCTTACCAGTGTTATGGCGATCCGTTTTATACATTTCCATCTCCATCCGGCAGTGCAAAGAGTGCGTTACCATCTTACGTAGATACGGTTGAGGTGATGTACGCACTGGAAAACCTGGATAACAGCATCAACAGCGCTATTGAAAGAACAGCAAACAAAGATTATAAAACCGCTATTGAAAATATCTCAAACGGTTTACAGGCAGGATGGGACAAAGATCCTGGAATTGTAGAGATGTTTGCCACTGTATATACATCGCTTCAACAATTCGACACGGCCATTCAATATTATCAGAAATTGTTTACGTTGGAAGATGCGGGATATACCGTGAAGTCGGTAGAACGATATTGCAACATACGCGTGCGCCATGCGGCCAAACAATTTAAAGATAACATTATATCCAAACCTGCGGCCATTAAAACTATCAAAGAAGCGATCAATGATCTGAAAAAGATTTTAGGAACCAGCTTTGAAAGATACAGTCTCATTGCAGGGGCTTACCGCCGGCTTTTTGAAGTTGATAACGATATCAATGGAAGTTTGAAAGAGGCTGCCAGATATTACCAGGTGGCCTACCAGTATCATAAACAAACTGCTGATGAACTTCCATACTATCCCTATTTTAACTGGTTACATATTGCTATAATGCTCTCCTCTTCAAAAAATAAGGAACCACATCTGAAAATACCTCTTAACAGGAAAGAACTAGACAATGAAGCGCTGGCCAACGCAGAAGATGAGAATGTAAAAAATCCGACGTTTTTTCACAAAACAGCGCGCTGTTCATTCCATCTTGCAGAATTGTTATCAGCCAAAACCGGTGATGTAAAAAAATACGTTGATGAAATGGAGATAGACTATAACCGGGCCTGGGCTACAAGCGGCAAGCTAACTGAGAAGGATTCATTCATTGGTTATTTAAGATTTATCATTACGCTTCTAGCAAAATCACCCGCTGCGGATACCAAAGAAACTCGCGATATGAAGGCTGCTGCGTTGAAAGAACTGGTAGATAAGATTAGTTAATATGCCTTAATCCAGGTTTATTGCTGTATGATTTCTTTAGAAGACTGCAGTCATTTTAAAAAATTATCCGGATTTATTTTTGACTGAACGGTTTCAACCTGTACATTTGCCGCGGAGAGGTGGCAGAGCGGTCTAATGCGGCGGTCTTGAAAACCGTTGACTGTTACAGGTCCGGGGGTTCGAATCCCTCCCTCTCCGCTTTTACCTGCTGAAGATAAAGCGCAGGCTGTTTGATTTATGATGAATAGGGAAACAGGTAGCAATTAAAATTGTGTCTTTTCATCACTTATGGTACGAACTATCGTGATACCGCATGATCAAACTATCTCTTTTGATATTCCTGAAGATTACATAGGAAAACAAATAGAAGTAATTGCTTTCGCGAAAGATGAAAGTATCACCAAACAGAAACCCTCAGTCAAGAAAGTATCATTTACTGTGCTTTACGTAACTGATCAGCACTACAAATTTAACCGGGAAGAAGCTGATGAAAGACGAAGTTTTCATATATTCTAATATTTTACCTACCTCAGTTTCATAAATGCTTTGTCATTTTTAATAACATTTTCATGTCCTGAATTGATTCCATCCTTCAGTGATCATGATGGTCGCGCACGCAGCAATCTCCATAAGATAGACGGATGAAACAACGTTTCAGGCGGTTTTAACAGTGCTATCACTTTTAACAAGGCGCCGCTTACAACCTCGTCTGTAACGGATGCCTGGTGTACACGGGTTACAAATTTATAGGTAAGATCAATGCCGAAAGGGCGGGTGCCAATTGTTTCGGGAAAGCGAAAATCTTCGCCGGTAGCCAGTTGCCAGATGTTGTCGATTATTTTGGAAGCTCTTTTAAAGAACACTCCTGACAGACTCTTTTCTGTGATATTTTCCTGTAATACTTTATCCAGCGCTTCAACCTGCAGGCAGGAAGATGACATGCCCTGTCCATAAATCGGGTTGAAACTTGAAATAGCATCACCGAGTACCAGGTAACCGCCAGGGAAAGTATTGCGCTTTTCATAATGCCTCCTGATGCTTACCGGGAACTTATATTGCATAAACTCAGAAAGAGGTTTACAGGTGGTTACAATATCATAGATAGCAGGATTGGGCAGGCTCTTTACAAATTCCAGGTATTGGCTTTCATCGCATGAAGCATTGTCTCCATGCCAGCCACCAACTGTCACCATCCACCTGCTACCTTCTATCGACAATGCGCCTCCGAAACGCCTTTCGGCCGGTGCGTTGGGTGTGCAGGCTATCCAGGTTTTTCCGCGGGGATCGTTGGGGTTACGATCAAATATTCTTGTGGTGTACTCAACGCCAATTTTAAGTTCAGTTGCAGGGGTTTCGTCATATCCTAATTCCTGCAACCATTGTGGTGTTCTTGATCCTCTGCCTGTACAATCTACCACGAGGTTTGCATTAAGAGTGGAAACGCTCCCCGTCACTTTATCTTCGATAACAACACCTGTAACATTTTGATTATCTGCCGAAGCGCTTAGCTTCTTCACTGTAGTGTTATCTTTTAATTGAACATTAAGTAATGCCAGCACTCTTTCACGAATTAAATGTTCAAGTAGTGGCCGGCTTATCGACACTGCATTGATTCCTAAAAAATTCTTTTTCTTAAATCCACCATGAGCGTACCAGTTCATTGAGGCTCCGAAGTCAACTACGGTCGCTCCGTTATCAGCAATTTGTTCCAGCAAGCCGGGGAAATAGCCGCACATAATGTTCAAACCGGAAGGAAGCAAACCATGTAAGTGACGTGTTTGTGGCTGACTTTTCCGTGATTCCGGTTCACGATGTACGGTATCTTTTTCAATGATGGTAATTTTTTTGAAATGGCTGCTCAGAACCCGTGCTGTCATTAAACCGGCAAGGCTTCCAC